>NZ_JACFYV010000066.1:0-32542 GCF_016759955.1 Burkholderia sp. KCJ3K979 | reverse complement strand
GTGCCACTGGTTCCACTGGTTCCGCTGGTTCCGCTGGTTCCGCTGGTTCCGCTGGTTCCGCTGGTTCCGCTGGTTCCGCTGGTTCCGCTGGTTCCGCTGGTTCCGCTGGTTCCGCTGGTTCCGCTGGTTCCGCTGGTTCCACTGGTTCCGCTAGTTCCGCTAGTTCCGCTAGTTGCGCTAGTTCCGCTAGTTCCGCTTGTACCGCTCGTGCCACTTGATCCACTCGTGCCACTGGTCCCACTCGTGCCACTGGTCCCACTCGTGCCACTGGTCCCACTCGTGCCACTGGTCCCGCTCGTACTCGTCCCGATGTTGTTACCGGCCAGCGTCGGTGCCGTAATGTCGCCGCCGCCGCATGCCGCGAGCGCGCACGCCGCGGCAATGGTGGCGAACGCAACGTTCGCCTTGATGAAGTGATCTTGCATGGAAGCCCCCGTTCGCTATTCAGCGCGATCACCCCAACAAGCATCTACCGTGCCATTTCCAACGGCCTCCGTCACAATTTCACAATCACCCTGCGATAGCCGTCCGCGCCGCACTGCGCGGCATGGCGCATCACGTGCGGATCGTGCCTCGCGGCGCGGTCCGCCCTGGCATTCCGATAACGCCGACGTAACACCGGCCCTGCGTTACGTAGCACGAACCAGGAAAAACCGACGTCGTCCATCCGTACACGGGCCACATAGTCGTCACGGTCGCTTCACCAGTTTCACGATCGTCAGTGTGCCGTTGACGTTTTCCACTCGAACCCGGACCCTGTCGCCCACATGCAGCGAAGGGATCATCGCCGCGTCGCCGGCCTTGAACGCCATCGTCATCGGCGGCATTCCGATGTTGTCGAGGGCGCCGTGCTTCAGCGTCACGAGCTGGCGGCCGGCGTCGATTTCCTTGACTTCGGCATCGGTCAGCTTCGTATCCGGCACCGACATGGTCGTGTCGGCTGACTTCATGCCGGACATGTCGCCACTCGCGAGCGCCAACGTCGCAACGATCGCCATCGCGCACGACACGACGACGGCGTGAAAACAGGTTTTCATCGAGCGTCTCCCGTCGGGCCCGGCGCGTTTCCCCCGCCAGCCGGCGCTACGCATCACACGATCAACGTCACACCGGCCCATGCGATCAGCACGGCACCCAGCACACGGCCGATACGATCGCCGCCGGGCAGCACCTTTTCCACGAACACGAACAGCGACAACGCGACGATCCATGTGACGTTCATCACGCCGCCGACGAACAGCAGCGCCATCAGCAACCAGCAGCAGCCCACGCAAACCATGCCGTGCCGCGCCCCCAGCAGGAAACTGCCGGCAACGCCCGGACGCCAGTGCGCGACCAGGAATGCCGCCGGCGCACGGCATTGCCGCAGGCACGCACGTTTCAGCGGCGAGAATTGGTAGAGTCCGGCCAGGGCCAGCACGATCGCGGAAAGCAGCGCACTCTTCGACCACAGCATCATCGCGGAGATCATCCCGGCCGGCTGCAGCACCGCCTGAAGCAACGCCGCGCCGATCGAGAACGCCAGCCATGTCGTCAGATAGCCGGCCAGCAGCGCGACCGACGTGAACGCCGATCCCGCCGCCCCGTCGCCGTGCTGCCGCAGCACGCGCCGGTACAGCATCACGAGCGGCGCCGCGCCGGGCGTCATCATCGCGATCATCATCACCCACCACATCGCGATCACGGTCGGCAGAGACGGGTCCATGCTGCCCATGCCGTCCGCCAGCCGATGCGGAAACAGCGCGACGGTCGTCATCTCCCACGCCGACATGCCGGTTCCCGCGCCGGTCCACAGATAGAACCAGCACAGCCCCACGAGCGCGGCCATGCCGAGCAGCGTGACGGCCCGCTCGCGCGCGAACCAGGAGTCGAACGGCGTCATGCCGCGGCGCGATGCCGGATCAGCCCGTGATTGTTCAGATGCAGCCGCGCGAATTGCGCATAGGTTCCGTCGAGATTCAGCGCGATGTTGCCCTGCGAGCGCCCCGTGCCCGAACCGATCTCGGCCAGCTCGTATTCGAACCCGTGCGGCAGGTCGATCCGCACGCGATGCTCGGCCCCCGTCACCGGATTGCGGATGGGTTCGCCGGCCGCATCGAACACACCGTCGACGTGAATCCGGCCGCGCCGCGCATCGACATCGACGTCGAAATCGATCTTCGTGAAGATTGGATCGAACGCGTGCTCGAGCGTCGACGCATACACCGAGAACATCGTCGCGAATGGATCGGTGTCCTGACCGGTCATGATCTTCAGCACGGCATCGCGCTGCGCCGGACTGGCACGCTCGTCGACGATCGGCTGGCACTTTCCCTTGCCTTCGTGCACGGCGCCCGGCCACTGGAACACCACCGCGATCCTGACGCCGTCGAGCACCACGTCGCCGTAGTGGCCGCTGTCGATCGAAATCGCCCCCATCGCTTCGCAGTTGCCGTTGGTCGGCAGCGCATTGAACTGACAAGGGCAACCGTATGAGCAATTGCAACTGATCATTTCGGTTCCCTGAATTTCCCACGGCGTCATGGCTCCACCTCGCGCGCTGAAACGGACGAACGCTTCGAATCTAGTGCACGGGATGAGGGAAAGCAAAGCGGGAATGGCGGCGTGAAAACCGCGCGTTGCGGCCTCACGTAAGACGTTTCGGGATGCGTTCGCGGGGCTGTTCCTGAAACCCCTGTTCTCACACGATCAGCGATGCGACGATCGCACACCACACCGCGCCTGCGCCACACAGAAACACGCGCCGCGCGACGAACATTCGCGACTCGTCGTCGGGTTTTTTCATCGGCGACGTCGCGAGAAACGGCACGCTGGCCAGGCACGCGAACCCCGCCAGCGCCGGCACGATCACGACGTAGTCGCCGAATCGCCAAGGCAGCGCCTCGTGCAACCCCCAGTAGCCGAGAAACAGCATGCCCATCGAGAACATCGTCGCCGCGGCCGAACTGAGCGCGACCACTGATCCTGTCGGAAATTGCACGGGAACCTCCCTTCGCGCGGCGCGCGATGCAACGCCTCTCGCCGAAGACCAACATCATCTCGTCCGCCGGCAACGAAGTCGGGCATTCGGGCGCGAATGCATCGAGCGCATCGTCTCCGCTCCTCAGCGAATGCGCGTTGTCACGGATTGACAGAGCCAGCCTGATCGAGCGGTCATGTCGTAATCGTCCAAGAGGACGCGCGTGACGCCGTCAACCCGGCTTTTTCGTACCCTGCGCAACGGAAATCCACCCGACCACCGCCGCGGCGACCCAGCAACAGGTGATCATCAGGTCCAGATCCATCAGTCCCTGGAAATTCGTACTGTTTTCGAAACTGCAGCGCTGATGGCCCCTGACCCACATGCAGCCGCTGATCAGCTGCTGGATATGCATGTAGACGCTGTACACGGCAACGGCCGAAGCGATGACGGCGACCCGCAGGCTTATGCTCTTTTTCATTGACGCTGAAGGCGTGGGATGATCTCCCGCCGATCTTAAGCCAATGGCGATGCGTGACGCAATCGATCCGGTATGGACCCGATCGACCGGCACGCGTAAAAGAACATCGATCTCGCAGCGGCAACGCGGACCACCATGACGAAACGAGACACGATCGCACTGATCGTCGATCCCGACAGCGGCGAGCGGATTCGCGACATCGCCGCGCACGCACGGCATACGTGGGTCGTGACGAGCGACGCGAACGATCCCGTGATCAGACGGATCTGGAATACGCGTCGGGCAGAGCCGGATCGAGCCGCCGAAGGCGGCGTGACCCTGTTCCAGCGTCATGGCGACGACCGCGAAAGCTGGTGCGCCGGAATACTGGATGCGGTGGACGACCATCACGGCGACGCGATGCATCGCGACGGCTATGCGATCCTGGTCGTTTACGGCACGCCGCTTTCCGGGTGCCTTCGGCACACGTTGTCCGCCTTCGGGTTTTCGGAGTTCGTGTCGACGACGGAAGGATTTCGCGCGATCAAGCGCGACACCGGATGAATCGCGGGCGGTTGGCAGCGCCCTCCATTCAACCGACGATCGACGTGATCGTTGCCAATAGAAAGCCGCGTGCCGTTCGCCGTCGCTCGGCTGCCTCACGACACGTGCCGGCATGCCCGCGCAAGCAGCACGCCGCGCGGCACGTCGTAGCCGGCCTTCACGAATGCACTGGCCGCCGCGATCGTCGCACCGTCCCCCACCACCACATCGATGCCGACGGAAACCGCGCGCAAGCCCCATTCGTCATCTGACGCGTGGGCATGCGGCTTGCGCGCTACGCGCTTTTTTGACCTGCTGACACCCCGCTGGCAGCAGGCAGCGCTTAAGGTCGCACGATCGCCCGCCGAGGAACGTCGCCATGGCCCATACCGGAGAACTCGCCAACCACGCGCTCGAACGCCGCGGCGTGACGCTGCTCACGCTGTGCATCGCGGTACTCGTGGCTCAGGTCGATACCGCCGTCGTCAACCTTGCGACGCGTGCGATCGGCGCCTATTTCCATGCCGGTGTCGGCGCATTGCAATGGGTCGTCGACAGCTACAACCTCACGTACGCGGTGCTGCTGCTGACCGGCGGGCTGCTCGCCGACCTGTACGGCCGCCGTCGCGTCTTCATGGCCGGCACGGCGGTCTTCACGATCGCGTCGCTGCTGTGCGCGCTCGCGCCGTCGGTGTCGGTGCTGATCGCCGCACGCGCACTGGCCGGCGTCGGCGCGGCCCTGTTGCTGCCGGCGTCGCTTGCGGTCGTGCGCGTCGTGTGGCGCGATCCGGTCGAACGCGGCCGCGCGCTCGGCATCTGGGCTGCGTGCAACGGCGTCGCGATGGCGATCGGCCCGACGCTCGGCGGCGTGCTGATCCGGCACTTCGGCTGGCGCAGCATCTTTTTCGTCGTCGTGCCACTGAGCATCGCAGCGATGCTGCTCGCGATCCCGGCCGTGCCCGAATCGTCCGATCCGCACGGCCGGCATTTCGACGGCGCGGCGCAAGTCACGGGCGCACTCGCGCTCGGCGCGCTCGCGTATGCGGCGATCGTGTTCCGCGAGGCGCCGGTCGCCTGCACGATCGCCGGCTGCATCGCAGTCGCGTCATTCGCCGGGTTCGTGGCGATCGAGCGCCGCCACGGCGAAGCCGCGCTGGTGCCGCTCGACATTTTCCGGATCAGCGCGTTTCGCGGCGCGATCGTCGCGACCACCGGCATGACGTTCGGGATGTACGGTGTGCTGTTCCTGCTGCCGCTGACGTGGCAAAGCATCGGCCGGCTCGATTCGACCGGCGCGGGCCTCGCATTGCTGCCGATGGCGCTCGTGTTCGTCGCCGTGTCGCCGTGCTCGGGACCATTGTCGGAACGTATCGGCACACGCGCGACGACGGCCGGCGGCGTCGCGGTGATCGCGAGCGGACTCGCCGCGATCGGCGCGTCGGCCAGCTCGTCGAGCCTGCTCGGCGCCGAAATCGGGCTCGCATTGACGGGGCTCGGGATGGGGATCGCGACGGGCCCGCTGATGACGGTCGCGGTCGGCGCGGTCGACGCGGCGCGCTCGGGCACCGCGAGCGCGCTCGTCAACGTCGCGCGGATGGCCGGCGCGACGCTCGGGATCGCGGTACTCGGCACGGCGTTCGCAGCCGCACACGGCGGTGCGGCCGGGCTGCACGTGGCGATGTTCGCCGGCGCGGCGGTTCAATTGACGGGCGCGGTGGTATCGGCAGTCAGCGTGCGGCGGGCGGCATGACGTGCCCCATCCGTGCCAGGCATGCACGGCGCCCCTTCATTCACGCGCGGCTCGTGACGATACCGAATTGCGGGCATTACCCGACGCAGGAATATCCGCCGTATTTCGCGATGGTGATCGAGGATTTTCTGCAGGACGCGGCCGCCAGAGCGTAGTACACACGCGGCGCCGGTAAAGGCGGGAGAAGCAGAAGAAGCCGCCGCGACGCAATGGCGCCGCCGACGACCGACGAACGGCACACCGTGCGCCGCTCATCCGGTTCGTCCGGCCATGAGCCGGACAGGTGTCGATCGGTACGCGCTGAGGCGCACCGGTCGTGGCCGCTTAGCGGCGCGGCTGCCCGCTTCGCGGCGGACGCGGGGAATTCGCGTCCTTGTGCCGGAAGTTGATGCGGCCCTTGGTAAGGTCGTACACCGACAGTTCCAGCGTCACGCGATCGCCCGCGAGAATGCGGATGTGGTTCTTGCGCATGCGGCCCGACGCGTACGCGCCAACCACGACGCCGTTTTCCAGCGTGACACGATATTTGCTGTCCGGCAGCACTTCGTCGACGATTCCGTCCAGTTCCAGCAGTTCTTCTTTTGCCAAACCAATTCCTCCAGACAAGGTGATTGACCGCGGCCGCGGCGACTGCCCGGCGCCGGCTCCCGCAAACGGGACGGCGGCCGGCAGGCAGCCGGGATCGGTTCGTTCAGACGGGCCTCGGGCCTGTCTTGCGATCGGAGCCCGGCGCGTTGCGGCGTTCGGGCGGTCAGTGGCTGCGGCGCCAGCAGCGCCGCGCAAGTCGGGACCGCGCCAGCTGAGGCATGGCGGCGGTCTGCTCGGGTTGATGCGTTGAAGCGGTGATGCGCTCGCGAAACGACGTGCGTGTCACGAGGGCGTTGCGTCGCATGCGGTTCAGGCATGCGATGAGGGAGGCGTCACGACCGATGCATCGTGAATGTCGCGATGCATCGGTCGTGCGCATCGGAACGCGCCGGCCGCCGTCAAGCGGCGCCCCGCGCGATACTCCATCCGGCAGCGGCCGCCGCTTGGCGACCGCTGCCGATGCGGCTTACTGCGGCGTGATGTTCGACGCTTGCAGACCCTTCGGGCCACGCTTCACTTCGAAGCTGACCTTCTGGCCTTCGGCCAGGGTCTTGAAGCCCGTGCCGCGAATTTCCGAGAAATGGGCGAACAGATCGTCGCCGCCGTTGTCCGGGGAAATGAAACCAAAGCCCTTGGTTTCGTTGAACCACTTGACGGTACCGGTATCCACAAATACTTCCTTAATACAAATAATTGAACATGCGCCCGCGACGGGCACAGAAAGAATCAAAGAGGGAGAGACCAACGACTGCCGCACGGTGTGCGGCCAATGATGAGCAATCGAACTTCTTGACGACTTCGGTCTCGGACACTACGCGGTAGCGGCCGTTTCGTCAAGTTATTTTGATGCGGCGCACAAGCGCAAATGCTCCTGCGCCTTCTGCGGCAAGTGTTGCCAGCCAATGGAGCCTGTCTCGACATGCCCCTGATTTTCCGCCGGCTTGCGCGTTTTTACTTCGGCTCTGATGCATTCGGTACCGGGCATGAATTGTGGCGGTCGCGCCGAACTGCCTACGAGAGCCATACGTCGCTCGCTAGCCTGCCTCCCTTGACCTCGCGCGATGGCCAGCCGCTGCCGCGCCGCTAGTCGAACGGATTCAGCAACCGGACGCCAGTGCGAGCGAAATCGTCGACGTTGCGCGTGACGACCGTCAGATCGTTGATCAGCGCGGTGGCCGCGATCAGCTTGTCGAGTTCGTGCGTTGGGTCGGGCACCCGCAAATGCCCCCACATCTGGCTGGTCTCGATATCGACCGGCAGGATGTTCGGCGCATAGCCGGACAGGATCATCGCGATCCAGGCCTCGAGCGCCGACGCCTGGCTATGATCGCCGCGATGACGGATCAGGTCGACACCGCGCCGCAGCTCGGCCACCGTCACGACGGACAGGTAAAGCGGGCTGGCGTCGGCTTCGGCCTGCCTGAAGAACGCCCGCACGCCGCGATTGGTTCGCCTGCCCTTCCTGATTTCGCTAATGACGTTGGTATCAATCAAAAACACGCCTGACCTCGCCTGAATCCTGAACACGTTGGAAATCCGCGTCCTCGCCCACCTCCGGCATGCTCAGCAGCACTTGCGCAAATGTCCGCCGCTTCGGCCGGCCGAGCGCTTCGGCCAGAATGGCTCGATGTTCGGCCTCGACGCTCCTGCCATTGGCCGCCGCCTGCTCGCGCAGGCTTTGAACGATAGTGTCATCCACGTTACGCACCAGAAGATTTGCCATGACTACCTCCATCCAGATTTGCTATCAATGATAGCGCCACGAAGGCAAATTGCAAGCATTGCTATCACCTTCGTGACCGGACGGACCCTGGAGTCGGCGTGAGCCAGCCGCAGCGGACGGCATGAAGCCATCCACGTTCCGCCACTGGCCCGACGCATCGAACTGCTGTCGCTCAAGGTAAGCCGGCGCGGGACGATGGGGAAGCCGGCCGAATGGCCAGTCGAGCGCGTCGATCACGACGCATGTCCGGCCGGCGAGGAACGGGATTTGCGGCGCGGGCGCCGTTGGCGACATGGGCTGCGAGCACGGACGTCGCACCGATTCACGCTGAAACATCGTGTTGCACACCGGGCCGCGGCCGTCGCGATCGTTTGATACCATCGAATCACAAGACCGGCGATCGAACGCCGTGCGAAGCGCGCAGAAGACCTTGCATCGACGCGGACCATCCGTGCCTGAAATCCCGATCCAAGACACGAGACGCTCTTCAGTGGACTTTGTTACGCCAGCCCTGCAAACCCTGTTCTCCCCGACACCCGACAAACTCTACTTCCCGGCATGCCTTGCGGCCGTGGCGATCATCGCGTGGCTCGTCGCCCGACACGTGCCGTTCTATCGGTCGGCCGTCGACAAGTCGCTGTCGATGCGCTATCGCAATCTCGACGGTTTCCGCGGCATCCTCGCCACCTCCGTGGTCTTCCATCACTTCGCGTGCAACCAGGCGTTGCTGTCGACCGGCGTCTGGGGGGCCGGCACCGATTTCCTGCGCAATCTCGGGACGATTCCGGTCGCGATGTTCTTCATGGTCACCGGGCTGCTGTTCTGGGAACGCGCATGCAGAGGGACGCTCGACGTGCGGACCTTCTTCGTCGGGCGCGTGCGACGCCTCGCGCCGCTCTATCTGTTCTACGCGGCCGTCATCGTCGCCTGCACGCTTTACTGGTTTCCCGGCAACGCCGTCGGCGCACCGACGCAGTTGCTGGCCGACCTGCTCAAGGCCGTTTCGCTCGGCTGGTTCGGCTCGTTCCCGATCAACGGAGCGGAGCGAACACCCTATCTGAGCGGCGTCTGGTGGACCCTCGCGTACGAATGGCGGTTCTACGTCGCCGTCCCGTTTCTCGCGTGGTTCGTCGCCACACGTGCGTGGCGCAAACTGCTCGCGCTCGCGATCGTCTCGGCCTGTGCCGCGTTGTTCGGGCCGCCCGGCGGCATGGCGCTGCTGTTCGCGTTCGGCGCCCTGGCCTACGAGGTGTCGCGGCACCCCGCGATCTGCGCGCGGCTCGCCACGAAACCGGCGGCGACCGTCGCGCTGCTGATTCTCGCGCTGTCTCCGTCCCCGGAAGAGCGCTATTCGATCGAAGGCGCGCTGCCGCTGCTTCCGGTGTTTCTCTGCATTGCATGCGGGAATACGTTCTACGGTGTACTGAGAACCCGGCCGCTCGCGTTGCTCGGCACCGCCAGCTTCAGCATCTACATGATCCACATGGTGATCGTGTACATGATCGTCCACGCAGTCGACAAGTTCGTTTTCCCGATCAATTCCGCCGGCGATTCAGCCATCTGGGCGCTCGCGCTGGCATGCGCGCTGGTTGCCGTCTTGTGCGCGCTGCTGACTTACCGCTACGTCGAGCATCCGTTCATCGCAAGACGCAACGACGCACGCCCGGCGCGCCGAGCGGCCGAGCCCGCTCGCGAGCGTCAACCCGTCACGCTGTGAGCCGCCCGCGACTCAGGACTCAGAAGCGATACGAGATGCCGATCTGCAGGACCGGATACCACCGATAGCGCGACATCATTTGCCGCAGCGAATCGAGCCCGCTCGCGACCAGCACCTGGCTCTTCGCCGGTCCGGCCGCCGCGGCGAGTTCCGGCGACAGCGTGTACGAACATTTCGGCATCCCGTACGCGACGCCGATATCGGCGACGAACCCGAGCCCTTTCGACGCCGGTCGATGTCCGTAGCCGATTCCGACATACGGCATCACGGTCGGATAGCGCGCTTGCGCGACCGCATACATACCCGGCAGCGCCGGATAGCGCTTGCCGCCGAACACATAGGTTCCATTGGTCGGCACCGACACGCCGTGAAGTTCGTCGTCGTTGAAGCGCAGCCCCAGCGTCGCGCGGAAGCCGCTGCCTCGCCACGGGAAGATGTCGGCATAGATGCCGCCCTGGCGCAGCTTCAGGTCGTCCTGATAGCGATTGCCGGCCACCGTGAAGTCATGCGTCAGATTGATCGCGTTGAAATCCGCGTGCGCGCCCAGCATCGAATTGAAGCTCACGGCCGCTCCGATGCCGACGCCCTGCGTGCCGCCCTGCAGGTAGATTTCCTGCGCGTGCGCGCTCGCAGCGAACACCACCGCGACCGCTGCCCATTGATTCACTATCGTTTTCACGGGCGCCTCCCCCGACATGTGCCGGGCGCGACGCCACGTACATGCGACCTTCGTCGCGATGCGCGATGCGAACCCCGGCACGACACCTTGCAAGCACGCTTGCTGTTCGACGGACCGGGGACGCGTTGCGCCGTGCGCATGACCGATACGACATGCGCTGCGCATGCACCGTGGCACACGGCGCGCGCGACCCGATCCGATTCCCCGTTTGTTTCGATGTCGTTACATGCCGCGGAGGCGCGGATCGTTCTGGCGAAATTCGTCTGCGCCGGCGGCATCGGATGAACCGCAAAGCGCGTGCCATGCGGCGCTGACCGAGGCGGAAAAAGCACCATCCGTCGGGACGGGTCGTGGCGGGAATCGCAATTGACGGGAAATGTTTCAGGAACGTATCCGTATTCGGCGCGCGACGCCGAAACACGCGATCGTTGGCATCTGGCTTCGATCGCACCATGCAGGTGGAAAGAGGCTGGACGGCCATCAGCGCGTGGCGGTCGCCGTTGCGATCAAGCGTGCGCCGATGGATACGTTGAAAAAGCGTTGCAAAAGTGCGACCTCGTACCGGTCGCACGCGACGCCGATGCGCTATCCCGCGTAACGAGACAGGGTGAATACCGATGCGTGCGCAAGCATCTTGTCGGGGGCATGCACGCCCACCCGCGCGACCGGCCCGATCAGCCGATGCGCGGCGGACAGCCGCTCGATCTCGGTCCTGGGGCGGTTGAAACCGCCGACGACGAACATGTCCTCGATGCGCTCGGTGATACCACTTCCCGATGACCACCGGAATCGGTACCATCGAGCGCTCGAAGTCCGGTACGCGCCGGGCTTTTCGCACCACCGATTTCGCCATGTCCCGGGAACCCACACATTCCGTGCTGCTCTGGATCGTCGCCGCTGCATTCTTCATGCAGTCGCTCGATACGACGATCGTCAACACCGCGCTGCCCTCCATCGCCCAAAGCCTGCATGCGTCACCGCTTGCGATGCAGCCCGTCGTGGTCGTCTACACGCTGACGATGGCGATGCTCACGCCGGCCTCCGGCTGGCTCGCCGACCGGTTCGGCACGCGCCGCGTGTTCTCGGTCGCGATCCTCGTGTTCGTGCTCGCGTCGATCGGCTGCGCGGCGTCGCATACGCTCGGCCAGCTCGTCGTCGCGCGCGCCGTGCAGGGCATCGGCGGCTCGATGCTGCTGCCGATCGGGCGGCTCGCCGTGCTGCGCCGCGTGCCGGGCGAACAATACGTCGCGGCGATCGCGTTCGTGTCGATCGCCGGCCAGCTCGGCCCGATCGTCGGGCCGACGCTCGGCGGCTGGCTCACCCAGGCGATTTCGTGGCACTGGGTGTTCATCGTCAACGTGCCGGTCGGCGTGGTCGGCTTCATCGCCGTGCAGCGCTACCTGCCGCACGACCAGGCGACGCAACCGCCGCCGTTCGACTTCGTCGGCTGTGCGTTGCTTTCGGCCGCGATGATCGCGCTGTCGCTTGCGATCGACCCGCCGATGTCCACGCACCGCGCCGCGTGGTCGGCCGCGCTCGCCGGGCTCGGCCTGGCGAGCGCGCTCGCGTACCTGCCCCATGCGCGGCGACGCACGCAGCCGCTGTTCCGGCTCGGGTTGTTCCGCGAGCCGAACTTCGGCTCGGGGCTGCTCGGCAACCTGCTGTGCCGGATCGGCACGAGTTCGGTGCCGTTCATGCTGCCACTGCTGATGCAGGTGCAGCTTGGCTATACGCCGCTGCGATCGGGGTTGATGATGCTGCCGGCCGCGATCGCGGGCGTCATCGCGAAACGGTGGATCGCGCCGCTCGTGAAGCGCTTCGGCTATGCGGCGTTTCTGGTCGTGAATACGGGAATCGTCGGCTGCGCGATCGCGGGGTTCGCGCTGGTGTCGGCGCGGCCCGCGCCGGTGCTGGAAGGTGTGCTGCTGATCGTGTTCGGCGCGGCGAATTCGATGCAGTTCGCGGCGATGAACGGCGTGACGCTCAAGGGACTGTCGCATGCCGACGCCGGCAGCGGCAACAGCCTGTTCACGATGATGCAGATGCTGGCGATGGGGCTGGGCGTGTCGATCGGCGGCGGGCTCGTCAACCTGTTCGCCGCCTATCGGGGCTCGATGGCGCACGGGTTCATGCTGTCGTTCGCGTGCATGGGCGTGGTGACGCTGCTGTCGTCCGTCGTGTTCCGGCGGATCGATACGGCCGCGCCGCCGGTCAAGGCGACGGCGCGGCCTTCCGCGTGATCGCGGCCGTCAGTTCACCTGCCGGCGCTCGACGACGCGCTTGAGCACCCAGCGGATCGACGAACCGTCGGCCGGCGGCTGCGCGACGCGGTACTCGTCGACTTCGAGCGTGTACAGGTAGCCGGGCTGGTACGCAAACCCTTCGATGCCCGCGTACCACAAGCTCCACGGCTCGCCCGGGCTGCTGCGCACCTGCAGGCACTCCATCGGCGCGACGCCCGTGCAGCGCGCGGACTGCGGCGCGACGTAGACGGTTTTGGTCACGGGCTTGCCGTCGGCCGGACGCGTGGCGTTCGGCGCGGTGGCCACCGCATCGGTCTGGCATCCGGCGACGAGCATGCTGCCGGCAATGACGGCCGCGCCAAGCAGCCTTCTGGAGTGACGAATCATCGGATGTTCCTCTGGGAGCGTTGGAGGGCCGATTAGACGAACTGCCCCGCGAGAAAGTTCACAAACACCTTACAGGATGCGTTCGACCACTCTCAATCAAGCGATGTCGCGCGCGAGCCGATACGTTAGCGTGTTCCAGTTCCGCCGCGCGCTTCGTCACCGGCCAGCCGATCGCCATCGACGGCGGCATCACAGGGTGGCGATCGTGTACCATCGGCGCTTCCCGATACGCTCCGACGCACTGCCTTCGTTCGCCGGCCACGCCCGCGCGGCTCGCGCAGCGCGTTTCCCTCGCATGACCTCATCCGCCTCGTCCGACACCGCGCTGCGCCCGCTGCCGATCGATACACTCGTCGTGCCGGCCGCACTCGACGGACGCACGGGCACCAATCGCTCGGGCAGTGCGCATCCGCAGATCGCCGCGACCAACGACCTCGACGCCGTGCGCGCGTGGCTCGCGCGCTTCGTCGATACGCCGACCACGTTCCAGAACTACCGCAAGGAAGCCGAGCGCCTGCTGCTGTGGGCCGTGATCGCGTGCGGCAAGCCGCTGTCGTCGCTCACGCACGAGGATCTCGTCGTCTACCGGCAATTCCTGCTCGCGCCCGCGCCGGCCGAGCTGTGGTGCGCGAACGGCGGCCGCAAGCATCCGCGCGACGATCCGCGCTGGCGGCCGTTCTACGGGCCGCTGTCGGCCGCCAGCCAGCGGCAGGCGCTGGTGATCCTGAACGTGATGTTCTCGTGGCTCGTGCAGGCCGGCTATCTCGCCGGCAACCCGCTCGCGTTGTCGCGACAACGGCAGCGCCGGCCCGCGCCGCGCGTCACGCGCCATCTCGGGCAGCCGCTGTGGCAATCGGTGAAGGACGCGATCGCCGCGATGCCGCGCGACGATGCGCGCGCGTGCTTCCATGCTGATCGCGCGCGCTGGCTCTTCACGCTGCTGTATCTCGGCGGGTTGCGCATCACCGAAGCGGCCGATACGACGATGGGGCAATTCTTCTGCCGGCGCGATGCGAACGGGCACGAACGCTGGTGGCTCGACGTGACGGGTAAAGGCGGCCGGCAGCGGCTCGTGCCGGCCACCGACGAGATGATGGCCGAGCTGGCGCGCTATCGGCGCCCGCACGGCCTGCCCGCGCTACCGCTCGACGGCGAGCCGACGCCGCTCGTGCTGCCGTTCGGTCAGGCGCGCAAGCCGCTCACGCGCGCGGCGCTGCACCGCATCGTGAAGCAGGTGTTCCGGCACGCGGCCGGCCGGCTGCGCGCGAACGGCAAAACCGGCGAGCAGGCGGCGCGCGTGCTCGAACAGGCGTCCGCGCACTGGCTGCGCCACAGCGCGGGCTCGCACATGGCCGACGGCCGCGTCGACCTGCGGCTCGTGCGCGACAACCTCGGCCATGTATCGCTCACGACGACGAGTCAGTATCTTCATGCGGACGACGACTGGCGCCATCGCGAGACGGAAGAGAAGCACCGGATCGGGTGGGACTAGGCTGCGTTGCGCCGCTCAGCGTGCGAGGTAGAGGCCGCCGTTGCTGCGGCATTTAGCACGGTCGCTTGCCACCGGCAGGGTGATTTAGCCGCATAGCAGCACGTCGGTACGCTTGCCGTGTCAGTACACGCCAACCCAGTGCCCCGGCACCCACGCCCAGTGATTGCCGGCCCACCGGTAATGCCCCTTCGCCCAGCGATAGCCGGGCGCGGGCGGTGGCGGCGCCACCTCGACGACGGGCGCCGGCTGCGGCGGCCGCACGGGCTCGACCACGCAGGCGGACATCAGCACGGCACTCGCGCTCACCAATACGGCGAGCGAAACGGATCGGATCTTCATTGTCGATTCTCCCTGTTGTGTCATGAGTTGAGCGGGCCGAGCGCGGGCTTGCGCCGCATCACGCACCCCCATGAATCAGGCCGCTCATCGGCCGCGCCGGGCCGCTTTCCGCGAACAATGCGGACGCGGTGCGGCGCGGGTCGAGCCGCAGGCTGTCGGCGGCCGCGCCAGCGATCAGCGCGTCGAGCGATGCGGTCGGCTTCAAGTCGCGCCCTTCGTACAGATCGCCGGGGCGCAGCCCCGGCCAGTCGGCGATCACGCGCCCGCCCGCGACCGCGCCGCCCGCCAGCATCGCGACCGATGCCTGCCCGTGATCGGTGCCGCCCGTGCCGTTCACCGCGGCCGTGCGGCCGAACTCGGTCGCGACCAGCACCGTGGTCTGCTGCCACGCGGGCCCGAGGCCGTCGCGCAATGCGGCGAGCATCGTGTCGAGCGCCTTCAACTGATTCGCGAGCCGCGCGTTCTGCGCGCTATGGGTATCCCAGCCGCCCGTCTCGATCATCGCGATCCGCGGACCGTCGTCACGCGCGAGAAACGTCGCGGCGAGCTTGCCGACGCCGGCCGGGTCCTGCCGTGCATGCGCATCGCCGGCGAGACCGCGTGCTTCCATCGCGGATTGCCACAACGGGCCGAGCTGCGCGTCGGCTTCGTAGAGCGCCGACACGCGCGTGAGCAGATCGTCCGGCGCGGCGGGCAAGCCGGACGGCGCATACGACGCGGCCTGCACCGTGCCGCGCAGCGCGAGCGGCACGGTCGGCGCGAATGCGATCGCGTTGTCGCGCGTCGCCGGCAGCAGCGCGGCGAGCCGGTTCAGCCAGCCGTCCTTCACCTGGTACGGCGCACGGCCGCCCGTTTCGAGCACGTTCTGGCCGTCGAAATGCGAGCGGTCGCGATACGGTGACGCGATCGCATGGACGAACAGCGCCTGACCGTCGCGGTACAACTGCGCGGTCTGTGCGAGCGACGGATGCAGCGCGAACGTACCGTCGAGCCGCGTTGCCGCCGCCGTGTCGATCGCGAGCGGGCCGCGCAGCGACGCATACGCGGGCTCCGCATACGGGACGACGATGTTCAGGCCGTCGGCCGCGCCGCGCTGGATCACGAACACGAAGCGACGGTCGGTCTCGACGTTCGCGAATACGATCCGCGGCGCGACGAGAATCGCGCCCGCGCCGGCGGCGACGACGCTGAGGAATTGTCGGCGGGACAGTGCCATGATCATCTCCGTTGGAAATCGGGCGAGACAAGCAGCAGCGCGAGCGACGTCGTCGCGCTTTCGGCGCGCGCGAGCGCGGTCGCGGTCGGCGCGCTCAGCGAACCGGCGAGCAGCGTGTTGCCGAGCGTGCGCGGGTCGAGCCGGTCGCCCGTGCGCGCGGCCAGACGCTGCGCAATCTCGACGCGGCGTACGAGCGCGTCGGGCGCCGCCCAGCTCGCGGCGACGTCGTCGTAGCCGGCCGGCGAGCCCGGCCGCCACACCGGCTGGCCGAGCTGCGCGAGCAGCGGCGCGGCCTTGAGATCACCGGTGTCGCGCCAGCCGAGCCCGCGCAGCGACGATACGGCCCACTCCCACGGTGTCTTGAACTTGCGGTCGACCGGCGACCACGCGTCCGGCGCGTCGACGAGCGCGCGATAGACGGTCGGCAGATCGCCACCGCTCGTGTCGAATGCGCGCGCGAGCCGGTCGGTCAGCGCGGGCGGCGGGTTGTCGGCGACGAAATGACGGGCGAGCTGAAACGCGACGTGCCGGCCCGTCGCCTCCGATCGCGCGAGGTCGTGCAGGATCGCGCGCGCCTGCGCTTCGCCCGGTTGATCGTAGGTGCGGCCCATCACCGTGCGCGTGCCGGGTTCGTGCAGGTTCGGGCGGAACACGAATGCACCGGGCGCCGCATCGCCCGGTTGCGGCCCGCGCCCGCCGGCGATGCTCCAGCCGGTCAATGCGCGCGCGAATTCCGTCACGTCGGCTTGCGTGTAGCCGGTGCGCACGCCGAGCGTATGCAGTTCCATGATTTCGCGCGCGAGGTTCTCGTTGAGCCCGCGCTTCGCCGACGGATTGCGTGCCTGCGCACGCAGCGCGGCCGGACTGTCGGGGCCGACCGAACGCGCCTGGTCGAGGAACACCTGCATCGCGGGATGCTGCTCGACAGCGACGAGCATGTCCTCGAAACGGCCGAGCACGTGCGGGCGGATCGCGTCGCGTTCGAATGCGCCCGCGTACGCAGCCACCTGCCCCTTGTCGACCGATACCGCGAAATGGTTCGCCCAGAAATGCACGAGACGTTCGACGAACGGCGCGGGCGTGGTCAGTGCGCTGTTCATGCGCGCGGCGACGGCGCTGCGATACGCGTCGTAGCCGTCGCGGCGGATCGATTGCTCGGTCGCGCGCTTCGCGGCGGGGTCGTCGCTCTTCATCGCGTTGCGTGCATCGGCAAAGCGCGTGGCGAGCGTGATTGCGTCCGGTTCGCCGGCCCATGCGGCGGGTCGTGCGTCGTAGCGGTCGAATTGCGCGACGAGTGCCGCTTTCGGGTCGGCGGGCGGCGCTTCGTCGGCGCGTGCGCCGAGACCGAAGCGGTTCAGCGCGATCGCGGCCGGCGTGGAGTCGTTCGGGTGGTCCATGACGGGCTCTCTTGCGGTGCGTACTCACGTTCAACGCAAGCACACCGGGAAATCCGTCGCGGGAAGGGAAATATTTTTGTGATCGGAGAAACGCCGGGCGGAAGTGTCGCTGCGCGGCGGCATGCATCGTCAATGGAGAACGACCGCGCGATTCACCGGAACCGGCACACGCATGACGCGCGAGCGACATGCGGATCGCATGCCGCCCGCGTGGTTTAGCCGGTTTACTCGCTCGCCGATGCGTCCGGCTTCTTCTGCAGCTTCGGCGGCAGACGCCAGTTGCCGCTGCGCTGCAACCCGTCGACGAACTTCGCGCGCTCGTCGGGTGTCAGCGTCGCCGCGAAATCGACGACGCTGCGCTCGACCTGTGCCCGCATCGCGGTGTCGGCCGCGCGCGTGCGGTCGAGCGCCGCATCGATCGCCGCGCGATCGAGTTGCGGCGCGGCGAGCAGGTCGAGCACGGTGATCCGGCCGTCGCGCCCTTCCCGCGCGAAATCGCGGCCGCTCTTGCGCGCCGCCTTCAGCGCGGCGGCGAACTCGCGCTGCCGCGCATCGGGCAATTCGTCGGCGGCGAAACGCAACGCGGTGCGCGATGCGGGCGTGCCCGCCGCATGCAGGTCGCGGTGAGTCGAGAACCACTGATACGCGCCGCCGCCGATCGCGCCGAGCATGAACACATTCAACACGACCGAGCCGACGAGAATGAATTTCCAGCTGCGTTCGCTCATTCGTCGGCTCCGTCGATGCTCGGGCCGCCGAAGGTCGTCGTCAGGTAGCCCGGTTCGTGTTGCGCGATCGGCGCGCTGCCGAGCATCAGCATCGACACGGCGACCGCACCGGCAAGCGCGCCGGCCAGCCCGACGCCCGCGAACGCGGCGCCCGACCACCACACTCTCCCACGGCTTCGCGCGCGTTGCGGCGCGGGCGCCGTGGCGACGATACGTTCAACCAGCGCCGGCGCGGGCGGCGCGACCGTGTCCTGCATCAGCCACGCATCGAGTTCGGCCGCCTCGTCGAGTGCTTCCAATGCGTCGCGCGGATGTGCTTGCGCCCACGCTTCGGCCGCCGCGCGCTCGGCTTGCGGCCAGCGCCGCGCGTCCGAGCCGTACGCGGCGACGATGGTACGGAATCGTTCGGGTGTCATCGCTTGTCCTCGCTAGGTGGATCGCCGGCCAGTTGCGCGCGCAGGTTGCGCCGCGCACGGGCGAGCAGGCTTTCCAGCGCATCGACGGTGATGCCCATCAGGTTGGCCGCTTCCACGTTCGACATTTCCTGATAGTACTGGAGCACCAGCGCTTCCCGCTGCCGCGGCGGCAACGCGGCCAGCGCCTGCCGCACGCGTGCGTCGCGCGAACGCAGTTCCGCATGCGCGGCCGGCTCCGGCTGTGTATCCGGCACGTCGGGCAGCGTGTCGACGGGCTCCTCGCGCCGGCCGCGCAACCGGTCGTAGCACAGGTTCAGCACGACGCGATGCAGCCACGTGTCGAAGCGGGCTTCGCCTTCGCGCCAGCGCGGCGCCTGGTTCCAGATTCGCAAGAACGTCTCCTGCGCGACGTCCTCGGCTTCGTTCCGGTCGCCGAGCATGCGCGTCGCCAATGCGAGCAGCCGCGGCAGCTTGCGCGCGACGAGCACGCGTACCGCCGACGCATCGCGCGCGCCGACGCGCGCGACGAGTTCCGCGTCCGGATCGCGGTCGCCGCGATCGTTCAACGCCGCCTGCTCCGTCGCGCGGCGCGCGGGCGCCGCCCTGTCACGGCAGGTATCCCCACCGCCCGGCTGAAGCTCATCGTCGTGCTCTCCTTGCATGCGTCGGGCCATCGCCGAATGGCGCCATGCCGGCGGTTCCGACGGTTCGGCATCGCCGCGCGCGTCGCTCCCGGCATCGCACACGGTGTCGGCCGTGTCGGTTTCATCGACATCCGGTTCGCGCCGCATGTCGACCCTGTCTGCCGGCCGCGCGACCGTCGGCCGGCGCGCTCAATATACGACGACCGGCGCGGGCCGGTAATACACCGGACGGGCCGGCACCACGACGCAGCCGGCCAGCACGATGGCTGCGGCCGCCAGTATCACGATGGTTCGAAAGGGCATCGCTTCGACTCATGATGTTGCATGAAAAGTCCGCTGCGCCGGCCTCGCGTGCCGCGCGGCGGCGTGCACGTCAGGCCCAGTGGCCCGGTACCCAGCGCCAGGCCGGGCCGCGCGCGTCCCAATGCCCGGGCACCCAGTGGTAACCGACGCGCACGACCTGCCAGTGGCCCGGAATCCATACGTAGCGACCCTGCCGCCAGTGCCAGTGCCCCTGATCCCATACGTAACCCGCACGGGCCGCCGGCATCACTTCGACGCGCGGCGGTGGCGGTGCATAAGGCGCGACGATCACGGCTTGCGCGAATACGGCGGACGTCGCGAGCGCAGCCATGCCTGCGGCGGCCCATCGCAATGGAACAGAAAGTTTCATGAAAGACTCCGAAATAACGGGCATCGACCGGTGGCGGTCGTTCATGCATTAAACGGAGCAGGCGGAAGAAATCCGTCGCGATATCGGCGAATAAATTTCGGGGGCCGCCGCGGCGTCGATGTCGACTGGCGGCGCGCGCCGCGCGATCGTACGTATCGGCCGCCACGCATGCGGGGTTGCGGTACTGTCACAACGCGGCAAAACTGCCCTTCGACAATGCAGGCGACCGGGACCCCGCTCGTTTCCGGCCCACGCCCCGGCCGTGCTTGCGCATGGCCGCGCGGTTCCCCTCGCGCCCCATCAAACGAATACACCGACCATGTCGAACCAGGACACTTTCCCTGACCAGCCGAACGAGCCGGCCGCGTCCGTGTCGCGTCGCGGCTTCCTGAAACTCGCCGGCGTCTCCAGCCTCGCCACCGCTGCCGGCGGGCTTGCGGCCGCCCGCGCCGCCGCGTCGAATCCGGACGGCACGCCCGAGCAGGTTCACCTGACGTGGGGCAACGACCCGACGTCGGAAGTCGTGATCTCTTGGGCGTCGCTCGCCCCCGCCGTCAATCCGCGCGCGCGCATCGTCGCCGACGGCGAGCCGGCGCGCACCGTGCACGGCGTCCAGCGCCTGTACACGGACGGCCTGAACGGCGAGACCGTATTCGCGTACCACGCGCGCGTGCACGGACTGAAGCCGGATACGCGCTACCGCTACGAGATCACGGCCGACAACGACAGCAACGCCGCGCAGCCGTTCTCCGCGAATTTCTCGACTGCGCCGCGCGGCCGGGCGCCGTTCCGTTTCACGAGCTACGGCGATCTCGCGACGCCGAACGGCGCGTGGGTGCTGTCGTCGCCGCAGAGCCGCTTCGCGGTGCAGGCCGTCGAACAGTTCCAGCCGCTGTTTCACCTGCTGAACGGCGACCTCTGCTATGCGAACCTGAACCCGGCGCACCAGCCCGAGGTGTGGCGCGATTTCGGCAACAACAACCAGACGTCGGCTGCGAACCGCCCGTGGATGCCGTGCCCCGGCAATCACGAGATCGAATTCAACAACGGTCCGCAGGGGCTCGACTCGTACCTCGCACGCTATACGCTGCCCGAGAACGGCACGCATTTCCCGGGCCGCTGGTACAGCTTCCGCGTGAGCTCGGTGCTGTTCGTGTCGCTCGACGCCGACGACGTCGTGTACCAGGATGCCGCCGCGTTCGTCGGCGGCCCGGCGCCGCTCGTGCCGGCCGCGAGCACCGGCCGCCCGCCGATCGAGCCCGGCACGTCGTTCTACGTGCGCGGCTACAGCAACGGCGAGCAGACGCGCTGGCTCGAACGCACGCTGCGTCACGCCGCGCACGACGACGACATCGACTGGATCGTCGTGCAGATGCATCAGGACGCGCTCAGTTCGTCGAAAACGGGCAACGGCTCCGACAAGGGCATTCGCGAAGCGTGGCTGCCGCTGTTCGACCGTTACGGCGTCGACCTCGTGCTGTGCGGCCACGATCACGACTACGAGCGCAGCTACCCGGTGCGCGGCTGCAATCACCGCGCGGGCGTCGACGCAAAGACCGGTGAAGTGGTCGAAACGCTGCAGCCGCGCCCGGTCGGCTCGAACGACCCGGACCGCACGAAGTTCGACACGAGCCACGGCACGATCCACCTGATCCTCGGCGGCGGCGGCACCAGCGCGCCGCTCGACGTGTACGGCGAAAACCCGTCGACCGGCTTTGCGCAGGCAAAGGTATTCACGAAGCCGAACCGACCGGTGCCGGGCACCGCGCCGAACACGTTCGTGCGTCAGCCGGCCGATGCGCTCGAGGACGCGATCTGGTCCGCGCGTCGCGATACGGGCACCGGCTACGGGATCGCGGTGTTCGACCACGATCCGGGCAAGCCGGGCGGCCACACGACGATCACGATGCGCTACTACCACGCGCCGGGCGCCGACCAGCAGCCGACCGCGCAGTACGAGCTGTTCGAGACGATCGAGTTGAGCAAGAAGCGGCGCGAGCGGTGATCGACGCATCGGGCGCCCGCTGCGACGAGTGCCCGATGCGCGGCCGTCGACGGCCGGAACGCGCGGCGCGGGTCAGACTGCCCGCGTCGCACTCCGGCCCATGCAGATGAGTTTCGAATACCGCATTTACACGCCATCTTCGGCCGCCCCATTCGACGCCGTCGCCAACGTGCTGCGGCAAGCGCATTGCGACATCGACGTTGATCCCCACGAACGGCGGCTTGAAATTCTCGATGCGGCCAGCGGCTGGCCGCTGATCGATCTGTCGATCGAAGCAGCCGTTTTCCGCCTTGTCACGACGCTGGGCCCGACGCGAAACGCGATGCTCGACGCGATCGGACGCGCGCTGTCGGGAATCGACGCACCGTGGCATATCGACGACGCGTGATCGGCTCGCGCGACTGAGTCGATCGTGCACGCCAGTCCGGCTGCCTCGCTGCAACGGCCGCGTCCCCGTAAAATGCGCGTTTCCGGCGAAATCTTCCCTTTGTATCGCGGCCCGCGCTGACGGCACGCGCGAGCCGAGCCGAATCATCCGAAATCGAACTGGCATGTTGAAACAGGCAGCAAGCATGAAACGCAAGAACAAGGCAACGCTCGTCGGGCTCGGCGCGGTGCTGTTATGGGCGTCGGTGGTCGCGCTCGTGCGCGGCGTCAGCGAAAGCCTCGGCGCGACCGGCGGCGCGGCGATGATCTATACGGTGGCGTCCGTGCTGCTGCTGTTCTCGATCGGCTTCCCCGACCTGAGCCGCTTTCCGAAAAGCTATCTGCTCTGGGGCGGGCTGCTGTTCGTGTCGTACGAGCTGTGCCTGGCGCTGTCGATCGGCTATGCGAGCAACGGTCGGCAAGCGATCGAAGTCGCGATGGTCAACTATCTGTGGCCGAGCCTTACGTTGGTCGCCGCCATCGTATTCAACCGGCAGCGTGCGAACCTGCTGGTCGTGCCGGGCGTCCTGCTGTCGATGCTCGGCATCTGCTGGGTGCTCGGCGGCGACCAGGGGCTCGATCCCGCCGGCATGCTGCGCAACGTCGCGGACAATCCGCTGAGCTACGGCCTGGCATTGTTCGGCGCGCTGATCTGGGCCGCCTATTGCACGGTGACCGCGCGCATCGCCGACGGCAAGAACGGCGTCACGCCGTTCTTCATGCTGGTCGCCGCGGTGCTCTGGATCAAGTTCGCGATCGAAGGCGGCGGCGGCATGACATTCAGTTTTCGCGCGATCGTGTATCTCGTGCTGGCGGCGTCGGCGCTCGGCTTCGGCTACGCAGCCTGGAACACCGGCATCATGCACGGCAACGTGACGGTCATCGTCGGCGCATCGTACTTCACGCCGGTGCTCGCCGCCGCCCTCGCCGCCACGCTGCTGCATGCGCCGCTGTCGATCGAATTCTGGCAAGGCGCATCGATGGTGTGCGGCGGCTCGATCCTGTGCTGGCTCGCGACGCGCAGCCGGCGTCGTGACGAGGCCGAGCCCGTGCCGATCGGTAGGGAAACCGAAGGTAACTGCCACGGATAACGATGCCCGGCGCCGTCGACGGAAGGTCCGAACGCAGCGGTCGGCCATGCCCCGAACTGGGGCCGCCGGGCTACCTCTGCGATTCCAGCGCGATCCGCACGGCCAGCCCGGCCAGCACCGTCCCCATCAACCAGCGCTGAACCGCCGCCCACAGCGGCCGCCCCGCGAGAAAGCCTGCGATCGAACCGGCCGCGCAGGCGATCAGCGCGTTGACGCTGACGCTCACCGCGATCTGCACGCAGCCGAGCGCCAGCGATTGCGCGAGCACGCTGCCGTGCCCCGGCACGATGAACTGCGGCAGCAACGACAGATACATCACCGCGATCTTCGGGTTCGCGAGGTTCGTGACGAAGCCCATCGTGAACAGCCTGACGCGGCTGTCGTGCGGCAACTGCCGGACCTGGAACGCGGAGCGCCCGCCCGGCTTCAGCGCCTGCCACGCCAGGTACGCCAGATACAGCGCGCCGGCAAAGCGCAGCGCATCGTATGCGTACGGCACGGTCATCACCAGCGCGGTGATGCCCACTGCCGCGCACACCATGTAGAACACGAATCCCAGTGCGACGCCGCCGAGCGATATCAGCCCGGCGCGGCGGCCCTGGCAGATCGAGCGCGAAACCAGATAGATCATGTTCGGTCCAGGCGTCAGCACCATGCCGAGCGACACGAGTCCGAACGCAAACAGGGTGGGCAAGGCCGGCACGGCACGCTCCTTCAGGGTAACGACAACGATGTCCGAGCAATATATTGCATCTCGATTATCGTCGGCATGAATAAACTGCAAGCACCCCATGAGCGTCGTGCATCGTACCAACCGGTTGCTACCTGCCCTTTTTCGCGCGCGTCCGGGTCGTCTTTCCCGCCTTCGCACGTTGCGCATCGACGAGCCGCACGAACTCGTCGGTGACCGCATTGCCCGCGGTGTTCCACGCCAGTCGCACGGAGCGATGCAGCCGCGGCGACAGTTCCAGCACACGGCCGCCGAACGGCGTGTACGTGAGCGTGATGCGCGGCACGATCGACACGCCCATGCCCGCCTCCGCCATCGACAGGATGGTGCGCATCTCGACGACGTTGAACGCCGCGCGAAGCGGCACGCCGCCGCGCGCGAAGTAATCCGTGATCACCGGCCCGCACCCCGCCTTCGAGAAGATGAACGGCGCCGCGGCCAACTGCCTGGCCGACACGCTCTTGCGGCCGGCGAACATGTCGTCGGCCGCCACCGCGACGAAATCCTCATCGAGTAGCGGCAGGTTTTGCGCGAACGTCTTCGTGCCGGCCACCACGCCGACGTCGGCCGTCCCGTCGTCGATCCACCCTTCGACTTCGCTGTCCGTGCCTTCGAGCAGCACCGCCGACACGCCCTGGTGCATTTCCTTCAACGCCTCGAGCGCGGGAACGACGAACGCCAGCGACACGCTCGGCAGCGACGCGACCACCAGCTTCCCTTCAAGCTTGCCGCGCGACAGGCTGAACTGCTGGCGCAGCATCTGCGCTTCCCGCACCACGCTCTGGACATACGGCCACAGGCGTTCGCCGGCCGCCGTCAGGACGACCGGCTGCCGGTCACGCCAGAGCAGCTTGACCTGCGTGATGTCTTCCAGCTCCGTCAGCGCATGGCTGATCGCGGATTGACTGCGGCTGAGCCGGTCTGCCGCGGCCGTCAGCGAGCCGAGTTCGACCACGGCGGCCAGAGCCTGCAACTGGGCAAGCGTCATCAGGTTTCCTCGTTCGGGGGTATGTATGCCACGCATGAAGTGGCTGATCGACTTGAATTATATTGAACTGCCGGCGAATGCCGGCATGGGGCTGATTCGCCCGCTGCGGGACAAGATATCGCCCGGGATTTTCAGGATGGTCGCCCTGCTGTTCGTGCTCGTCGCAGCGTCGCGGATGATCTGGAAGTCGGGCGCATTTCGGCACGGCGGATCGCCTGCCGCCCGCACGGGCAGCGTGCACGCAGCATGCGTTCTGAAAGCTGCAACGCGTAGTATTCGCAGACCCGGCGTATCGCTCCGACCGACAGCGCGGACGATATGCGACCGGCTTTGCTGCGCGTACGCTGATACCGACGTCGGCGTTGCCACGTTTTCAGAGGCACGAAATGGAAACCTATGTGTTGCTGGGCTGCGGATTGGGCCTTGGCTTGTTGATCGCGATCTGGGGCATCTGGTCGCTCCGATGACGCGCACCGGCCCCGTCCGCGCGCAAGGATTCCGTATGGAGACGGACGGGAAACCATAGTATCGGTGAACGGTTCCATTCGACTTGATTCGCAGTCCGATTCAGCCTGACATCGCCCGCCCCTGAACCGTCGATCGCCGCTGCCGCCCGGCACGCGACATGTTCGGCACCGCGCCCTGCTCCATTCCCGAAGACGCGTTAGACTATTCGGATGGAACAATGCCGTTATTGCCAGAGAATCCGCGATGAATGGGATTGCCACGGCGACGAATGCCGCCGGGCAATCGCCAAGGCACTGCGCCGCCAGCGTGCGGGCCTGCCGATGGTGCCCGATCGCATCCGCAACGAGTTGCCGTCCGGCGCGCCGACCCAGCAGGTGATCGCGGTCCTGTCGCGCCAGCGCCTGCGCGCGCGTCGCGGCAACGAGGAACGCCGCGAGCGCAAGGAAATCGACGACGACGGGGTCTGATCCAGCCACCGTGCCGTCTCGCGCTCCGTTGCACGTTGTTCGCCCCCTCCTTCCCGCAGGGCGTCCCCCCGTGCGCGCATCCCTTCTGTTCACGCCCCCGCTGTCCCTTGCAATCCCGGCAACACCGCATGGGGACAGAAGATGTTTGTCTCGAAATTATTACCTCGAGCGCAACGATCTTTCACTCAAACCCACGTTTACCCTAGATCACGCGACGCCTACGATGTAATCAACCGCTTACGACATGGTGTCGAACGCGGAAAGCCAAATAAACATCGGAGGTCATCATGAAATCGCTCGTTTCCGCGGTCGCCGCCGCCGTCGCCCTGTCCGCCTCGTTCGGCGCATTCGCACAAAGCACCGTGACGCGCGCCCAGGTGCGCGAGGAACTGGTCCAGCTCGAAAACGCCGGCTACAAGCCCAGCCAGTCGAGCCCGCATTACCCCGCCGACATCCAGGCTGCGCAAGCCCGCGTGCACGGCGTCGACAACAGCGGCTCCGGCTCGCAACCGGCCGCGACCGCCGAGAGCGGCGCACCGGTCGTCCGCGCGCAGAACCCGCGCGACTCGGTCTACTTCGGCCATTAAGTCTGCCGCTGCACGCCCCGCGCGTGCGGCCCGCAGATGCAACGAGCCCGTCCCGCGTCGGGCTCGTCGCGTTTCGGCCCGCCGTCAGCGAGTGCCGTCCGAGGCGACGCGACCGGTTTGGTCCGGCGTACCGCCGCGGACCAGATCCTGATAGCGCACGCACACGCACTGCGCGGACGCCTTCGCCGCATACATCGCCGCATCCGCCTTGACGAGCAACTCCTCGGCCGACGCGCCATCCGCCGGAAACTCGCTGACGCCGATGCTCGCGCCGACGGCCATGCGCCCTTCGTCGAACTCGAGCTCCTCGGCCATCACGATCTGGATGCGCGACGCGACATCGCCGATCACCGCGGGTGAACTCACGTCCGAAATCAGCACGATGAATTCGTCGCCGCCGAGCCGTGCCGCCATGTCGCCGCTGCGCAGCACCTGGCTCAGCCGCTTCGCGACCGCGACGAGCGTGCGGTCGCCCGCCGAGTGTCCGTGCTGGTCATTGATCTGCTTGAAGCGGTCGAGATCGACGAACATCACCGCCAGCCCTTCGCGCACCGCGGCCGCATGCCGGATCGCGGCCTCGAGATGCTCCATGAACAGCAGGCGGTTCGGCAGGCCGGTCAGCGGATCGTGACCGGCAAGGTGCGTCAGCTCCAGCTGCTTCGCGCGCAGCATCGCCATCTGCGTGCGGATCTCCACACGCATGCTGTCGAAACAGCGCGCGAGCACGCCGATCTCGTCGGCCCGCGCGACCGGCAGCCGTTCGGCGGCCGGGTCGTCGAACACGTGTGTCGCGGCGCGCGCGAGGGTCTGCAACGGCCGCGTGATCGCACGCGCGAACAGGATCGCGAGAATCACCGCCAGCACGCTCGATACGAGCACCATCCTGACGATTCGTTCGCCCAGCATGCCGGCCGGCGCGAGCACGTCGGCCAGCGGGCGAGCCATCCCGAGCACGACGAAGCGGTTGCCCTCGTCCTGCCCGAACGGCGTGCGCACGAACGCGAACATCTGTCCCGGTGCTTCGTCGGGCTGCGCGAGTCCGTTGAGCGTCACGTTCGTGCGCGCGCTGTCGAACAGCGCGCGCGTGACGGCAAAGCGGTCCTGCATCAACACGCGCCGGCCGCGATCGAAGCCGAACGTCTGCGCCGGATCGGGATGCACGAGAAAATCGCCCCACTCGTTCGCGAGATAGACCGCATAGTCGTCCGGAAGATCGCGTTCGAGCCGGTCTAACACGCGCGACAGCTCGACGTCGACGACGAGCGCGCCGACCGTCTGGCCGGCCGCGTCGACCACCGGCGTGCCCACGCGCAGAATCGGCAGCCCTTCCGCCGCATGCGATCCCGTCTCGTGATTGACCACGATCGGCGACAGATAGATATGGCCGGGCGCCGTCGCGAGCGTATCGAATACATAGGAGAACTGCCCTTTCTCCTGGAACGCGCTTTCGGGCAGCACGACGATGCCGCGCGCATCGCGATCGAGGCGAATGCGTTCGATCCCGAAATGCCCGCTCGCGATCAGGCGAATCTGCAGGTATTCCGCATGATTGCGCATGAAGCTGTAGTACACCTGCTCGAGCCGCATGCGTCGCGCGGCGTCCGGGTTGTCGCCGCCGGCGACGGACGCGGACGACGGCAACTGCGCGAGCACGAGCGCATCGTCGGCCACGTCGGCAAGCGCGGTGGTGAAGCGCTGCCCGAGCAATTGCGTCGACATCAGCAGGCTGTGCTGCGCTTCCTGCACGAGCATCGCGCGGTTGGCGCGATACGCGGAGTAGCCGGTCGTGCCGGCCGCGATCACGCCGATGCACGCGAACAGCAACGACAGCTTCGACGTGAGGCCGAGCCGGATCATTTTCCGAATCGCTCCGGCCGGTCGCCCGACACGATGCGGCTCCACAGCGATTCGCGGCGCGCGATGTCCTCCACGGGCTGAAGCCACACGAGATGCTGGTGTCCGGTATCCAGGCCGCGCGGCGGCTCGAGCGTGTTCGCGAGCCCCTGACGCTCGGTCAGCAGCGCGCCGATCGCCGGTTCGAGCATGTAGTTGATCCACGCGAAGGCAAGCTCGGGACGTTGCGCGCCGCGCGTGACGGCCCAGCAGTCGAGCCACGCGAGCGCGCCTTCGTCCGGGATCACGTACCCGACGTCCGCGCCGGCGCGACGCAACTGCTCCACCTGCTGCGTGCCGTAGTTGCCGAACATCAGCGCCGCGCGATGCTGGACGAACAGCGCGGTCGCTTCTTCGGGAAGCGTGTAGTACGTCAGCAGGTTGCGGCGCAGGTCGATCAGCTTGCGGGCCACGGCAAGCGTCTGCGCGGGCGACAGACGGAACGGATCGGAATAGCCGAGCGCCAGCGCCGTGAACGAGAAGTTGTGCTGCGCGCTGTTGAAGTCGAGCACCTTGCCGCGATAGCGCGGATTCCACAGCTCGCGCATCGAGCGCGGCGCGGCCGGCACCTGCTTGCGATCGTAGATCAGCCCCATCGACGAATACGTGAACGGGATCGCGTAGGACGCGCCGTCCTGCACGAGGCCGCCGATCGTCGCGAGCTGCTGGAAATTCGGCAACTGCCGCCGCCGGTTCGCGATGCGCGACAGGTCGATCGGCGCAAGCAGGTGTTCATGCGCATAGCGCTGGATCTCGGCCGTGTTCGCGGCCAGCACGTCGTACGGCGGCGGCGACGCGCTGTGCAACCGCGTCCACAGCGCTTCGTCGGAATCGACCAGCGTCACCTCGACACGCACATGAAACTGCGCCTCGAATGCGCTGACGATATCGCTGTCCGCATAACCGGGCCAGGCCAGCACGCGCAGCACGTTGTCGTTGACGGTTTCGGGAGAGGCCGCGACGGCCGGCGGAACGGGCGCCAGTAAGCCAAGCGTCAGCATGACAAGCAGCGTGCGCACGGCGCCGCGGGCGCGCGCGCGTGCACCGATTCCCCTGATCAATCGCACCCCGCGTGAATCGCCCGGCTGCATTCGACTGTCCTTTTTCGAGTCGATGCGATATCCCGCAACGAGACCATAAAACGCAGGGTCACGCAATCGGAACAAGCCGCACGTCACGCATATTCGCAGGCCTCACGGCTGAATGCGACCCAATTACACGAGCCCGCGTCGGGCCGCGAACACACGAACACACGAACACACGAACACACGAACACGCGGAGACGCGGAGACGCGGAGACGCGGAGACACGGAGACACGGAGACGCGGAGACGCGAATACGAACGTCAGCGCCAGGCCTGCGTGAATTCGGCGATCACGCGCGACAGGTGGGCGCGCATCGCGTCGCGCGCACCGGCCGCGTCGCGCGCCATGATCGCCGCGAAGATCCGCTGGTGATCCTCCTGCGACGCCTCGCGCAGCGCGGGCGAGTGAAAGTGCTCCTCGATCTTGTCCCACAGCGGATCGGCGCGCGCGCAATCCCACATCGCCGTGACCATGTGCAGCAGCACCGTGTTGCCGGTCGATTCCGCGATGCGCAGGTGGAACTGGCGATCAGCCGCGTCGTATGCGGCCTTGTCGTTCATCTGTTCGCGCATCGTCGTCAGCGAGAAAAACAGGCGGTCGAGATCGCCATCCTTGCGCTCGGTCGCCGCGAGCGCCGCGACTTCCGCCTCGATCAGCCCGCGCGCGCGCAGCGTCTCGATCGGCCCGGGGCCGCGCGGTACTTCGAACGTGACCGGCCGCGCGGCGTCGGCCGCCGACACGTAGATGCCCGAGCCGATCCGCACCTCGACGACCCCCTGCACCTCGAGCGCGATGATCGCCTCGCGCACTTGCGTACGGCTCACGCCGAACTGGTCGGCCAGACTGCGCTCCGACGGCAGCCGCGCGCCGGCTTCGAACGCGCCGGCGGCCACCATCGCGTGAATCTGCCGCGCAAGGCCGATATAGGAGCGGTCCGCGGCATCGGTGTCGCGGCTGGCGGGCAGGCTGGAAAGGTCGGTCATCGAAAGGCTCGCAACAGGCTGGCCGGCGCCGCTGCGGCGTCGGATCGACAAAATGGTACACCAATTTGGCTGCGCCGCCGGTTCGACCGATCGACCAGCCTATGCTTGCCACTTCCAGAAATGCATCACGGGTGATCGCTTGCCTGACAACTGGTAAACCACTATCCCACGCAACTGGCATACCAATCATAATCCGCACACCGACGACGGCCCGACACGTCGCCGCCCCGTTCGTCCGACGCATGAACCGACAGCCAGGAGCCTTTCCAGTGAAGATGTCTTTCCGTTGGTACGGCGAGTCCGATCCGGTCTCGCTGCAATACATCCGCCAGATCCCCGGCGTCACGCATATCGTGTCCGCGATCTACGACGAACCCGTGGGCGAGGTGTGGCCCGCGCACAAGATCGACGCGCTGAAGGCGACGATCGAGCGCGCCGGCCTGCGGTTCGACGTCGTCGAATCGGTGCCGGTGCACGAGGACATCAAGCTCGGCAAGCCAACCCGCGACCGCCTGATCGACCACTACCGGCAGACGATCCGCCATCTCGGCGCGGCCGGCATCCGCGTCGTCTGCTACAACTTCATGCCCGTGTTCGACTGGACCCGCACCGAGCTGTCGAAGACACTCGACGACGGCTCGACCTGCCTCGCGTTCAGCACCGACGCGGTCGACCGGATCGATCCGAACGACGGCATCGCGCTGCCCGGCTGGGATTCGAGCTACCGGCCCGAACAGTTGCAGGCGCTGCTCGCCGACTACCGCGACGTCGACGAGAACGCGCTGTGGGCCAATCTCGAATACTTCCTGAAGGCGATCATTCCGGTCGCCGAGGAAGCCGGCGTGAAGATGGCGATCCATCCCGACGATCCGCCGCGCCCGATCTTCGGGCTGCCGCGCATCGTGAAGAACCGCGACGATCTCGCGCGGATCGTGCGCATCGTCGACTCGCCCGCGAACGGGCTGACGCTGTGCTCGGGCTCGCTCGGCGCGGGCCCCGAGAACGACGTCGAAGCGCTCGTGCGCGAGTTCGGCGCGATGGGCCGCATCCATTTCGCGCACATCCGCAACGTGAAGGTCGACGCGAACGGCGATTTCGAGGAAACCGCGCATCTGTCGAGCTGCGGCTCGCTCGACATCGCCGCGATCGTGAAGGCGTACCACGACACCGGCTTCACCGGCTACGTGCGCCCCGACCATGGCCGCATGATCTGGGGCGAGACGGGCAAGCCCGGCTACGGCCTCTACGACCGCGCGCTCGGCGCCGTCTACCTGAACGGCCTGTGGGAAGCGCTGGCGAAGTTCGACCGCACCCCGCCAGCGTCGCGATAATCGGCCCTTCGAGGCGGCCGGCGCAGCGGATCGCCGGTCGCCCGTCACGACATTCCGCGCGGAGACACCGCCATGCCACGCATTCGATGGGCCATGATCCTGATGTGCTTCCTGGCCAACGTCATCAACTTCATCGATCGCGCGAACCTCGCGATCGCGGCGCCCAGCATCCGTGCCGACCTCGGGCTCGACGCGGTCGGCATGGGGCTCGTGCTGAGCGCGTTCTTCTGGACCTATGCGTTCCTGCAATTGCCGGCCGGCTGGTTCATCGACAAGGTCGGCGTACGCATGAGCCTCGCGCTGGCCGTCGGCTGGTGGTCGGTGTTCACCGTCGCGACGGGCGCCGCGCGCGGCCTCGCGCAACTCGTCGGCGTGCGGCTGATGCTCGGCGTCGGCGAAGCGGCCGCGATCCCGTCGTTCGCGAAGGTCGCGTTCAACTGGTTTCCGCGCAGCGAGCGCGGCCTGGCCAGCAGCATCTTCGACAGCGGCTCGCGCGTCGGCTCCGCGCTGTCGCTGCCGCTCGTCGCGTGGCTG
>NZ_JACFYV010000065.1:0-32572 GCF_016759955.1 Burkholderia sp. KCJ3K979 | reverse complement strand
CAATCGCGCGGCCGCGCCGCTGAAGCCTGCGGCAGATGCCAAGCTGCTCGATACGTCGGCACTTTCGGTCGATGAAGCCGTCGACCAGGTGCTGCAGTGGTACCGGGCACTCGGCCTGAAGAACTTCTATGTGCTGACGCGCTACAACCGCAGCTTCTTCTACGCACTCACCGTGTACCAACTCGGCGAAGCCGTGAAAGCGCAGATGGAAGCGAGCGGCGCGCTGCAACCCGCGGCTGACGACGCGCAGCCGCAGTAATCACCGGCTACCCAAAGAAAAAGCGCCGCTTCTGCGGCGCTTTTTTTATCGATGCGCGTATCGCGCACCCGTCTCGCTCACGCGGGAAACACGCCCGTGGACAGGTAGCGGTCGCCACGATCGCAGACGATGAACACGATCGTCGCATTCTCGACCTGACGCGCGATGCGCATCGCGACTTCGCATGCGCCGCCCGACGAAATGCCCGCGAAAATGCCTTCGACCGCCGCGAGCCGGCGCGTCATCGTTTCCGACGCAGCCTGGCTCACGCTCTCGACGCGGTCGACACGGCTGCGATCGAAGATGGTCGGCATGTAGGCTTCCGGCCATTTGCGGATGCCCGGAATACGCGAGCCGTCTTCCGGCTGTGCACCGACGATCTCGATCGCCGGATTCTGTTCCTTCAGATAGCGCGACGTGCCCATGATGGTGCCCGTCGTGCCCATCGCGGACACGAAGTGCGTGATGCGTCCTTCGGTATCGCGCCAGATCTCCGGCCCCGTTGCTTCGTAGTGCGCGACGGGATTGTCGGGGTTGCCGAACTGGTCGAGGATCACGCCCTTGCCTTCGCGCTGCATCTGCTCCGCGAGATCGCGCGCCAGCTCCATCCCGCCCTTCACCGGCGTCAGGATGATTTCGGCACCATAAGCGGCCATGCTCTGGCGGCGCTCGACCGACAGATCCTCCGGCATGATCAGCACCATCTTGTAGCCGCGGATCGCCGCGGCCATCGCGAGCGCGATGCCCGTGTTGCCGCTCGTTGCCTCGATCAGCGTATCGCCCGGCTTGATGCGCCCGCGCGCCTCGGCCTTGCTGATCATCGACAGCGCCGGGCGATCCTTCACGGAGCCGGCCGGATTGTTGCCCTCGAGCTTCGCGAGCAGCACGTTGTTGCGGGCGCGAATCTCGTCGTCCGGCAGGCGGACCAGTTGCACGAGCGGCGTATTGCCGATCGTGTCTTCGATAGTTTTGTAAGCCATGGATATACCGTGAGTGCGAGGCCGATCAATCGATCGATTGTAAACCAGCACCGGCACCCGCGCCGGCAACCCCATTGCGACGATGGAATACGCGTGCCGCGCGGTTCGCGGTTCGCCACGCACGCCGCTCCACGCAAAAAACCCGCGGCATGCCGCGGGAAGCCGTCGCAACGACGGCGACTGAAGGAGCGCTTGTGTCGGTTGCTTGACGCGTTATTTCTGCGCGGTGCGGGCCGGTGCGGCGGCAGGCTTCGCTGCCACCGGTTTGGCCGCGGCCGACGGCGTAGCGCTCGTACCCGCCGCTGCACCGATCGTCAAACCTTCCTGCTGAAGCCGCTCGACGGTATGCCCGCCCATGCCCTTCACGCGCGTGGCGAGATCGTCCGCATTCCTGAACGGACCGCGTGCGCCGCGCTCGTCGAGAATCGCCTTGGCCCGCGCCGGGCCGATGCCCTTGATGCCGACGAGCGCATCCTCGTTCGCGGTGTTGACGTCGACGGCCGCCCAGGCCGACGCGACTGCGCCGAGCATGACCGCTGCGGCAAACCATTTCCTGATCATGTGCTGGATCTCCGAAGAAAAACGGCCGGCGGCTGCCGACCGTGAGACCCAGTCTATCGATGCAACGCTTCGGTTTAAACCTGGCCGGATAGCCAACGCACGTAGCGGTCGACGCCTTCCTGCACGGTCAGGAACGGTGCGTCGTAGCCGGCCGCGCGCAGTTTCGTCTGGTCGGCCTGCGTGAAGCACTGGTACTTGCCGCGCAGTGCATCGGGGAACGGCACGTATTCGATCAACCCCTGCTCGACCTGCTGCGCGAGCGTCAGCGGCGCCTGGTTGTCGAGCGCACGCAGCGTGTTCACGACCGTCGACGCGATATCGTTGAACGGCTGCGCCCGCCCCGTGCCGAGGTTGAAGATGCCCGACTTCTCCGGATGATCGAAGAAGAACAGGTTCACCTTGGTCACGTCCTCGACCGACACGAAATCGCGCGTCTGCTCGCCCGGCGCATAACCGTTGTACTCGCCGAACAGCTTCACCTTGCCTTCCGCGCGGAACTGGTTGAAGTTGTGGAACGCGACCGACGCCATGCGACCCTTGTGCGTCTCGCGCGGGCCGTACACGTTGAAATAGCGGAAGCCCGCGATCTGGCTCTTCGCGCTCGGCAGCACGCGACGGATCACCTGGTCGAACAGGAACTTCGAATAGCCGTACACGTTCAGCGGCGCCTCGACGTCGCGCTCCTCGACGAAACGCGTCGAGCCGCCGTAGATCGCGGCCGACGACGCATACAGGAACTGCGTGCCCTGCGCGAGGCAGGTATCGAGCACCGCGCGGCTGTAGCGGAAGTTGTTGTCCATCATGTAGCGGCCGTCGGTTTCCATCGTGTCCGAACAGGCGCCTTCATGAAATACCGCGCGCACCTTGCCGAAATCGCCACGCGCGAAGCGTTCGACGAATTCGGTCTTGTCGAGATAGTCGTCGATCTCGCAGTCGACGAGATTGCGGAACTTGTCCGCGCGGGTCAGGTTGTCGACCGCGATGATGCGCGTCTCGCCGCGCTCGTTGAGCGCCTTGACGATGTTCGCGCCGATAAAACCGGCTGCGCCGGTGACGATGAGGGTCATGATCGTCCTGCCTGAAAAAGTGCGAGCCACTCGTGCGGCGCGCTCGTCGCGCCGCCGAATGCGCTCAGTGAAACAGTTCGTCGTAATCCACCGTGGCCGTGCCGAGCTTACCGACCACGATGCCTGCCGCGCGATTCGCGAGCACCACGGCGTCGACGAGCGGCACACCGGCGCCGAGCATCGTCGCGACCGTCGCGATCACGGTGTCGCCCGCGCCCGACACGTCGAACACTTCGCGCGCGAGCGCCGGTGCATGCAGTTCGCCGCCCGCGGAAAAGAGCGTCATGCCCTCTTCCGAACGGGTGAGCAACAGCGCGTCGATGCCGAGCTCCGCACGCAGATTCGCGACGCGCGCGCGCAGGTCGTCTTCCGATTTCCACTGCCCGACCACCTCGCGCAACTCCGCGCGATTCGGCGTGATCAGCGATGCGCCGCGATAGCGTGCCCAGTCGTCGCCCTTCGGGTCGACCAGCACCGCCTTGCCGGCCGCGCGCGCCTTCTCGATCATCGTCGTGACGTGCGTCAGGCCGCCTTTCGCGTAATCCGACATCAGCACGACGTCGTGCTGCGGCAGCAGCGCATCGAAGCGCGCGAGCCCCGCGAGCAGCACCTCGTGCGTCGGCGTCGCCTCGAAGTCCACGCGCAGCAGTTGCTGCTGGCGCGCGAGCACGCGCAGCTTGATCGTGGTCGGGAGTGCCGGGTCGCGCTCGAGATGGGGCGTCACGCCGCTGCTGCCGAGCAGCTCGACGATCCGCTCGCCCGGTTCGTCGCAACCGACGACGCACAGCAGGCCGGCCTGGCCGCCGAGCGTCACGGCATTGCGCGCGACGTTGGCCGCGCCGCCGAGCCGCTCCTCCTGACGCTGCACGTGCACGACCGGCACCGGCGCTTCAGGCGAAATGCGATCGACGTTGCCGAACCAGTAACGGTCGAGCATCACGTCGCCGACGACGAGCACACGCGAGCGCGCGAGTTGCTCGCGCGGCACCGGAACGACTTCGCGAAGAGTATTCATCGTACGTTCAGCCACGGGAGGACGACTGGGGATCGACATACGGCCGGCCAATCGCGTAATAGTCGATGCCCAGCTCGGCCATCGCATCCGGCTCGTACAGGTTGCGCCCGTCGAAGATCACCGGCGCCTTCAGCTCGGCCTTCAGGCGCGTGAAATCGGGGCTGCGGAATTCCTTCCATTCGGTGACGATCACGAGGGCGTCCGCGCCCGTGACCGCGGCGTCCTGCGTGTCGACGAGATGCAGCCGCGCCAGCGCCTTCGCATCGTCGCCGAAATCCAGCGCGAACACGCGCCGCGCTTCGTCGATGGCGACCGGATCGTAGGCGCGCACGGTCGCACCGCGTTCGAGCAGCGCGGCGATCAGGCGGCGGCTCGGCGCCTCGCGCATGTCGTCGGTGTTCGGCTTGAACGCGAGGCCCCAGACCGCGAACTCGCGGCCCGTCAGGTCGGCGCCGAAGCGCTGCTCGATCTTGCCGATCAGCACGTCCTTCTGCGCATGGTTGGCGGCCTCGACAGCCTCCAGGATACGCAGCGGCTGGCCGTTCTCGCCGGCGGTGCGGATCAGCGCCTGCACGTCCTTCGGGAAGCACGAGCCGCCGTAGCCGACGCCGGCATACAGGAAGTGATAGCCGATGCGCGGATCGGAGCCGATCCCGCGGCGCACGGCCTCGATGTCGGCGCCGACCTTGTCGGCGAGATTCGACATCTCGTTCATGAACGAGATGCGCGTCGCGAGCATCGCGTTCGCCGCATACTTCGCGAATTCCGCCGAACGCACGTCCATGTAGATCGTGCGTTCGTGGTTGCGGTTGAACGGCGCGTAGAGCTTCTTCATCTTCTCGCGCGCGATCGTGCCGGTTTCGTCGTCGTCGACACCGATGATGATCCGGTCCGGGCGCATGAAGTCCTCGACCGCCGCGCCTTCCTTCAGGAATTCCGGGTTCGACACGACCGAGAAGCGATGCGCGACGCTGCCCGCGAGCCCGCGTGCGGCAAGCGCCTCGTCGACCACGCCGTGCACGCGCCGCGCGGTGCCGACCGGCACCGTCGACTTGTCGACGATCACCTTGAAGCCCGTCATGTGGCGGCCGATGTTGCGCGCGGCCTCGAGCACGTATTGCAGGTCGGCCGAGCCGTCCTCGTCAGGCGGCGTGCCGACGGCGATGAACTGGATCTCGCCATGCGCGACGCTCGCCTCGATGTCGGTCGAGAAACGCAGGCGCCCCGCCGTGCGGTTGCGCGCGATGATGTCCAGCAGCCCCGGTTCGTGAATCGGCATCCCGCCGTTGTTCAGGATGTCGATCTTGCGCGGATCGACATCGAGACAGAAGACGTCGTGACCGATCTCCGCGAGGCAGGCGCCCGTGACGAGGCCGACATAGCCGGTGCCGATGATGGTGATTTTCATAGATGTTCCGGTACTTCCCGGTAATTGACTAACTTGGCCGCCGGGACGAGCCCGGCGGCAACCGCAGCGCGTTGGCTCCGCGTGCCGGGATCAGCCCGGCATCGCAGGTTCGACGCGGCGCGGCGCATAGGTTTCCCAGCCGCTGCATCCGGGGCACTGCCAGTAGAAGAGCCGTGCCCGGAAACCGCAATTCTGGCACGTATACCGCGGCAGATTTTTCGTGCGCTGCTTGATCAGCGCACGCATCATTTCAAGTTCCTTACGACGCGGTTCCTCGGCCGCCGCGATCTGCGCATCGAGCAGGTGCAGCATCCCCGACAGGTTCGGCGACTTTTCCATCTGCGTCCGCGCGAGCGTATGCGCCGCATCCTGGCCGCGCAACCCGGCGATATGCTGATAGGCGATGTCGAGCAGGTCGTTCGACGGATAACGATCGACGTACCCCATCAGCAGTTCGGCGCCTTCAGCGTTCTTGCCGAGCGCGACGTACGCCTTCATCAGCTTGTCGGCGACGAGCGGCAGATATGCCGGGTTCTGCGCTTCGACGCGCTTCCAGTGCTCGATCGCGGCCGCGTGGTCGCCCGCTGCTTCCGCCGCGTCGCCGGACAGCACCGTCGCGCGGACGTTCTGCGGATTCACGGTCAGCGCGAGGCGCAACTGTTCGGCCGCGGCAGCAGCATTCTTGCGCTGCAGCGCGTCCTGCGCGAGTTCGCAGTGAAACTGCGCAATTTCGACGCCGAGCGGCTTGTCGCTCATCGATTCGATGCGCTTCGCCGTGTCGATCGACTTGTTCCAGTCCTTCTCGATCTCGTAGATCGTCAGCAGCGCCCGCTGCGCACCCAGTGCGTAGTCGCCGTCCGCGAGCTTGTGGAACGCCTCTTCGGCGCGATCCAGCAGGCCGGCTTTCAGGAAATCCTGCCCCAGTTCGTACAGCGCGTGGTCGCGCTCGTTGACCGGCAGGTCGGTGCGGCTCAGCAGGTTCTGGTGCACGCGGATCGCGCGGTCGGTCTCGCCACGACGGCGAAACAGGTTGCCGAGCGCGAAGTGCAGCTCGACCGTTTCGGGATCGAGCTTGGCCACCTCGATGAACGCATCGATCGCCTTGTCGGGTTGTTCGTTCAACAGAAAATTGAGGCCGCGAAAATACGAGCGCGGCAGGTTGGCACTCTCCGACAGGAGATTCTTCAGGTCATAGCGTGACGCCGCCCAACCGAGCGCAAACGCGACCGGAATCGCGAGCAACCACCAGAAATCCAGATCCATGCGAAATATCGAAGCAGAGACGAAAACCGCGCGATGATCGCGCGGCGTCCGTGTTAAATGACGGGCGGCATCGGCGGCTGGTCGATGACGGCGGGCGTTTCGCGCGCCGCACGCAGATCGCGCTTCAAACGCCCGTTCTCGAGACGCAGCCGGAAGATCGAAGGCAGCGCGGACAGCAGGCCAGCCAGCAGCCCCACGGCGAAGAATGCCAGGCCGATCAGGATCAGCGGCGCTTGCCATGCGTAGCCGGCAACGAAATTCAGCGTCGCGGTTTGTGTATTGGCCAGCGCAAGCACCAGCAGCAGGACGAACACCAATACCCGGATCAGCCAGACGATAAACTTCATGAAGCCCTCTCTTTGTTGAGGTTTGCCGCGGCGCGCGACTCCCCTTCGTCGCACCGAATCGACCCGTATTGTAAAGGAAGCGTTTCCGCGGCTGCGCACATCCTGTGCGCGGCGTTACGCGTCAGTGGGCGGAAATGAAAAAAGCGCCCGCAAGGGGCGCTTTTCTTTTCAGCCTTCGCCGGACAGGTTCCGGGCACACCGAACGACGCTCAACGGTCGTCGTCCGGATCGTCAGCCTTCAGCGGTTCACCGGCGCGGCCGTCGACGCGTTCACGCAATTCCTTGCCAGGTTTGAAGTGCGGCACGAACTTCTCGGGCACCTGCACTTTCTCCCCCGACTTCGGGTTGCGTCCGACGCGCGCCGGGCGACGATTGAGGCCAAAGCTGCCGAAACCCCGAATTTCAATGCGATGCCCTTTCGCCAGGGCGTCGGACATCGCATCGAGCATCGTTTTCACCGCGAAATCCGCATCCTTGAGGACAAGTTGCGGAAATCGCGATGCCAGCTGCGCGACCAACTCGGATTTGGTCATACTTCAGCAGACCTCGTAAGGCTTACTGGTTCTGGCCGTCGAGCTTCGCCTTCAGCAGCGCGCCGAGGTTGGTCGTACCGGTCGCAGCAGCGCTGGAGTCCGACTGCAGGCCGCGGATCGCTTCCTGTTGTTCGGCCGAATCCTTCGCCTTGATCGACAGGTTGATGCCGCGCGACTTGCGATCGATGTTGATCACCATCGCGTTGACCTTGTCGCCTTCCTTCAGCACGTTGCGTGCATCTTCGACGCGATCCTGCGAGATTTCCGACGCACGCAGGTAGCCTTCGATGTCACCCGTCAGCGTGACGACCGCACCCTTCGCATCGACCGTCTTCACGACGCCGTCGACGATCGAGCCCTTGTCGTTCATTGCAACGTAGTTGCTGAACGGGTCGCCTTCGAGCTGCTTGATGCCGAGCGAAATGCGCTCCTTCTCGACGTCGATACCGAGCACGATTGCTTCGACTTCGTCGCCCTTCTTGTACTTGCGAACGGCTTCTTCGCCGGCTTCGCTCCACGACAGGTCCGACAGGTGGACCAGGCCGTCGATGCCGCCCGGCAGACCGATGAACACGCCGAAGTCGGTGATCGACTTGATTGCGCCCGTGATCTTGTCGCCCTTCTTGAAGTTGCGGCTGAAGTCATCCCACGGATTCGGCTTGCACTGCTTCATGCCGAGGCTGATACGACGACGGTCTTCGTCGATCTCGAGGACCATGACTTCGACTTCGTCGCCCAGCTGGACAACCTTCGACGGCGCAACGTTCTTGTTGGTCCAGTCCATTTCCGACACGTGGACGAGGCCTTCGATGCCCGATTCCACTTCGACGAATGCGCCGTAGTCGGTGATGTTCGTGACCTTGCCGAACAGGCGCGTGCCCGACGGGTAACGGCGCGAGATGCCTTCCCACGGATCGTCGCCCAGTTGCTTGATGCCCAGCGAGACGCGGTTCTTCTCTTGGTCGAACTTGAGGATCTTCGCGGTGACTTCCTGGCCAACCGACAGGACTTCGCTCGGGTGACGCACACGACGCCATGCGATGTCGGTGATGTGCAGCAGGCCGTCGATACCGCCGAGGTCGACGAACGCGCCGTAATCGGTGATGTTCTTGACCACGCCGTTGACGATCGCGCCTTCCTTCAGCGTCTCGAGCAGCTTCGCGCGCTCTTCGCCTTGCGTTGCTTCGATCACTGCACGACGCGACAGCACGACGTTGTTACGCTTGCGATCGAGCTTGATCACGCGGAACTCGAGCGTCTTGCCTTCGTACGGGGTCGTGTCCTTGACCGGACGCGTGTCGACCAGCGAACCCGGCAGGAACGCGCGGATGCCGTTGACCATCACGGTCATGCCGCCCTTCACCTTGCCGGTGATCGTGCCGGTGACGAGCTCGTTGTTGTCGAGCGCCTTTTCCAGCGACAGCCACGATGCAAGGCGCTTCGCCTTGTCGCGCGACAGGATCGTGTCGCCATAGCCGTTTTCGAGTGCGTCGATCGCGACAGACACGAAATCGCCCGACTGCACCTCAACCTCGCCCTGATCGTTCAGGAATTCCTCGATCGGAATGTAAGCCTCGGACTTCAGGCCTGCATTGACGACCACGAAGTTGTGGTCGACGCGCACGACTTCGGCGGAAATCACTTCGCCGGCGCGCATGTCTTGGCGGGTCAGCGACTCTTCGAACAGAGCCGCAAAGGATTCGGTATTCGGGGTGGAGGTTTGCAGGTCGGACATAAAAATCTGATTGTGCATGGCTCGCTGTGCCACGCCGGCCGGAATGGCAGGCTGAAAGGGCCAGATCGAAGACCACACGGGGTTAAGGGTTCGAAACACGCTCCGCGCTTGCGACGCGGAGCACCTACCGCTGCCCGCCTTCTCAGGCGGGCTGGCCGAGTGCCCGGTACCACTGCAGCACCTGGTCGACGGCTTCATCGACCGAAAGTGCCGACGTATCGAGCAGCTTGGCATCTGCCGCAGGCTTCAGCGGCGCGGCCGCGCGATTGCTGTCGCGCGCGTCACGTTCACGAAGATCCCGGAGCAAGTCATCTATATTAGCAGAAAAACCTTTTTGCATCAATTGCTTATGCCGCCTCGTCGCGCGTGCCTCGGCGCTGGCCGTCAGGAACACCTTCAACACGGCGTCCGGGAAGATCACCGTGCCCATGTCGCGGCCGTCCGCCACGAGGCCCGGCGTCTTGCGGAACGCCCGCTGGCGCGCGACGAGCGCGGTGCGCACGGGGCCGTGCACGGCAATCGCCGACGCACGGTTGCCGACCGCTTCGGCACGAATGTCGTTCGACACGTCGACGCCGTCGAGCTGCGCGCAACCTTCGCGGAACGTGATGTGCAGATCGTCGATCAGCTTCACCAGCGCGTCGATGTCTTCCGCGGCGATGCCGTAGCGCACGCTCGCGAGCGCCGCGAGCCGGTACAGCGCGCCGCTGTCGAGCAGGTGAAAGCCGAGGTGCGCGGCGACGAGCGCCGCGACGGTGCCCTTGCCGGAAGCGGTCGGGCCGTCGATCGTGATGACCGGAGTCGGGTGAAAGGGTCGGGTCGATTTCATCGGAACAGTCGGGTCAGGCCTTGGCGAGCGCGGCGAAGCGGTCGAAATAGTCGGGGAACGTCTTGCCGACGCACTTCGGATCGTTGATCCGCACGGGCACGCCGCCCAGGCTGACGAGCGAGAAGCACATCGCCATCCGGTGATCGTCGTACGTATCGATCGCCGCGTTCGGCGTGAGCGTTTCCGGCGGCGTGACGACGAGATAGTCGGGGCCTTCCTCGACGATCGCGCCGACCTTGCGCAACTCGGTCGCCATCGCGGCGATGCGGTCGGTCTCCTTCACGCGCCAGCTCGCGATATTGCGCAGCGTGCTCGTGCCGTTCGCGAACAACGCCGCGACCGCGATGGTCATCGCCGCGTCGGGAATCAGGTTGAAGTCCATGTCGATCGGCTCGAGCTTGCCGTGATCGTGGCCAATGCCACGCACGTCGATCCAGTCGTCGCCCATCGTCACGTTCGCACCCATCTGCATCAGCGCATTCGCGAAACCGACGTCACCCTGGATACTCGCCCGCCCCACGCCCTCGACCCGCAGCGGGCCGCCGCCGAGCGCGCCGGCCGCGAGGAAATACGACGCGGACGACGCGTCGCCCTCGACCATGATTCGCCCCGGCGAGCGGTAGCGGACGCCGGCCGGCACGACGAAGCGCTGCCAGCCGTCGCGCTCGACGGTCACGCCGAAGCGCGCCATCAGCCGGATCGTGATGTCGATGTACGGCTTCGAGATCAGCTCGCCGTCGACTTCGACGACGGTCCGGCCATCCTTCGCCTTCACGAGCGGCAGCGTCATCAGGAGTGCGGTGAGGAACTGGCTCGACACGTCACCGCGCACGCGGATCGGCGCATCGACCGAAATCGTCGCAGGCTTGATCCGCAGCGGCGGGGAGCCTTCGTTCAGCTCGTAGTCGATCTGCGCGCCGATCTGGCGCAGGCCGTCGACGAGATCGCCGATCGGCCGCTCGTGCATGCGCGGCACGCCGTGCACGCGGTAGTCGCCGCCGTTCACCGCGAGTGCGGCGGTCAGCGGCCGCACGGCCGTGCCCGCGTTGCCGAGGAACAGGTCGGCCGTCTTCGCGGTGAACGCGCCGCGCGTGCCGGTGACGACACAGGTGTCGCCATCGCGCGCGAGCTTCACGCCGAGCTTGCCGAGTGCGTCGAGCATCACACGCGTGTCGTCGGAGTCGAGCAGGTTGGTGATCGTCGTTTCGCCTTCGGCGAGCGCCGCGAGCAGCAGCACACGGTTCGAAATGCTCTTCGAGCCGGGCAGGCGCACGGTGCCCGATGCGCTGGAGTACGGGCCGAGATCGAGGTAGTCCATGGGAATCGTCCTGTTATTTCTTGACCGGTTCGGCAGCGGGCGTGCCGCCGCGTTCCTGCCATGCCTTGCGCGCGGCGCGCGAGCGCGTGAATACGGCTTCGAGCGCCGCTCCGTCACCGGCGTCGATCGCCGCGCGCAGGCGCGTGAGCACGCGCGTGTAGCCGTCGAGTTCGTCGAGCAGCGCCGCACGGTTGGCGACGCACACGTCGCGCCACATTTCCGGGTTCGACGCCGCGATGCGCGTGAAATCGCGGAAACCGCCGGCCGCGTACGAGAATTTCAGTTCCGCGTCGGCCTCGCCGAGAATCTGCTCGACGAGCGCGAACGACAGCACGTGCGGCAGATGGCTGATCGACGCGAATACGCGATCGTGCTGTTCGGTGCTCATCGTGCGCACGTCGGCGCCGGTCGCGCGCCACATCGCGTCGATCCGGGCGACCGCGTCGGGCGCGTTCTCCGGCAGCGGGCACAGCACGACGTTGCGGCCGACGTAGAGGTCCGGCAACGCCGCCTCGACGCCGCTCGACTCGCGCCCCGCGATCGGATGACCCGGCACGAACTGCGCGATCCGCACGCCCAGCGCGTCGCGCGCGGCCGCGACGACATCTGACTTGGTGCTGCCCGCATCGGTGACGATCGTCGCGCCGTCGAGCCACGGCGCGATGCGCGCGAGCAACGGACCCGTCTGCGCGACGGGCGCGGCCAGCAAGACGAGATCGGCGCTGGCGAGCGCGTCGCGCAACTGCGCGTCGTCGTCGAGCGCCGCCGCGCGATCGATCACGCCGAGCGACAGCGCGCGCTCGACCGACGCGCGCGAACGGCCCACGCCGACGATCTCGCCCGCGCCGCCCGGCGCGCGCTCGCACAGCGCGCGGGCCAGCGATCCGCCGATCAGGCCGACGCCGAAGATGACCAGTTTGTTGAATGCAAAGCCTGACACGACAAGAGCCAAGTTACGCGCGCGAAACGACGCCCCGCACGCGGAATTCCAGATTCCGGGCAACGGGCGCGCACCCGGCGCAACCTGCACCGGATACCGCCCGAACCCGCCTTCGGCAGCGCCGACCGGCCTGCCCTGCCCGCCCGGCCACGACGCCTGTCCCAAGCAGGCGACGGGCCGCCGCGTATCAGCGTGCGCGCGGATACGAACCGAGTACCTTCAGGAACGCGGCCTTCTGGCCGAGTTCCGCCAGCGCGGCCGCCACCGCCGCATCGTCGCGGTGCCCTTCGATGTCGATGTAGAAGTAGTACTCCCACGTGCCGACGCGCGCCGGACGCGACTCGAAGCGGGTCATCGACACGCCGTGCCGCGCGAGCGGCTCGAGCAGCTTGAACACGGCGCCCGGCTCGTTCTTCACCGACACGATCAGCGACGTCTGGTCGTGACCGCTCTGGCCGGCCGGCTGCTTGCCGACGATCACGAAGCGCGTGCGGTTGTGCGGATCGTCCTGGATCAGCGAGAACGCGATCTGCAGGCCGTAATGCGCGGCTGCGCGGTCGCCCGCGATCGCGGCGACGGTCGGATCGGCCGCTGCGAGGCGCGCGGCCTCCGCGTTGCTCGCCACGGCCTGCCGCTCGAGCTGCGGCGCATTCGCCGCGAGCCACTGCTGGCATTGCGCAAGCGCCTGCGCATGCGCGCAGACACGCTTCACGCCGTCGAGCGTGCCGCTCTGCGTGAGCAGGTTGTGATGAATCGGCAGCGCGAGCTCGCCGCTGATCAGCAGCTGGGTCTGCAGCAGCAGGTCGAGCGTGCGCGATACGGCGCCTTCGGTCGAATTCTCGACCGGCGCGATGCCGAATGCCGACGCACCGGCCTCGACCGAGCGGAACACCTCGTCGATCGACGGGCAGGGCAGCCCTTCGATCGACTGGCCGAAATACTCGAACATCGCCTGTTCGCTATACGTGCCGACCGGCCCGAGGAACGCGACGTGGATCGTCTGCTCGAGCGCACGGCTCGCGGCCATGATCTCGCGCCAGATGGCGCTGATGTGCTCGCTCGCGAGCGGCCCGGCGCTCATGTCCTGCAGCCGCGCGATCACCTGCAGCTCGCGCTCCGGCCGGAACACCGGCGCGTTGAAATGCTTCTTGACCTCGCCCACTTCGAGCGCCACCGCGGCGCGCTGGTTCAGGAGCGCGATCAGCTGCGCGTCGATCGCGTCGATGCGGTCGCGCAGCGGTTTCAGGCGGGAATTCAGTTCGTCGTCCATGCGTTTTGCCGTGCTGTTTGAACAGCGCCGCCGTCAGGCGCCGCGCTGCTCGAAGTCCTTCATGTACTCGACGAGCGCCTTCACGCCCTCGAGCGGCACCGCGTTGTAGATCGACGCCCGCATGCCGCCGACGGACTTGTGGCCCTTCAGCTGCAGCAGCCCGCGCGCCTTTGCGCCGGCAAGGAAGTCTTCGTTGCGCGTTTCGTCGGCCAGGAAAAACGGCACGTTCATCCGCGAACGTGCTGCCGGCTCGACCTTGTTCAGATAGAAGCTGCTCGCGTCGATCGTGTCGTAGAGCAGCTTCGATTTTTCGATGTTGCGGGCCTCGATCGCTTCGAGGCCGCCCTGCCGCTTCAGCCACTGGAACACGAGGCCCGCGATGTAGATCGCGTAGGTGGGCGGCGTGTTGTACAGCGAGTTGTTCGCGGCGATGGTCTTCCATTCGAATGCGGACGGGCAGATCGACAGCGCGCGATCGAGCAGATCCTCGCGCACGATCACGACCGTCACGCCGGCCATCCCGATGTTCTTCTGCGCGCCGCCGAACAACACGCCGTACTTCGCGACGTCCATCGGGCGCGACAGGATGTGCGACGAGACATCGGCGACCAGCGGCACGTCGCCGAGATCCGGGATCTCGAACGTCTCGACGCCGTCGATCGTCTCGTTGGTGCACAGGTGCACGTAGGCCGGATCGTCCGACAGCTGCCATTCGGCGCGCGCGGGCGCACGCGTGAAGCCGGCCTCCGTCTTGCCGCTCGCGGCGAGATGCGGCGTGCAGAACTTCTTCGCCTCGCCGAACGATTTCTGCGACCACGAACCCGTCACGACGAAGTCGGCCGTCTTGCGCGCACCGAGCAGGTTCATCGGCACGATCGCGTTTTCCGCGATGCCGCCGCCCTGCAGGAACAGGATCCGGTGGCTCGCCGGCACGCCGAGCAGGTCGCGCAGATCGGTCAGCGCGGCCTCGTGGATCGACATGAATTCCTTGCCGCGATGGCTCATCTCCATCACGCTCATGCCGCTGCCATGCCAGTCGAGCATTTCGTCGGCGGCCTGCCGCAGCACTTCCTCGGGCATCGCCGCAGGGCCGGCGGAGAAATTAAAGACGCGCATCGTGAAAACCTCGGGAGGGACGCGACCGGCTTGCCGCCGGCAAAACGCGCCAGAAAAGAAATGGCCGCTTGCGCTCGCGCGCAAACGGCCATTATCGCACTGTCGTCAGGCTCCCGCCAAACCCGGCCGAACGGCCGGGGGCGCGCCCGGACAGCTTACTTGCCCGGCTTGACTGCTGCGACTTCCTTGTCAGCCTGCGTACGCGTTGCCTGGATCGCTTGCGGCATGTACTTCTGCATCAGGCCGTTGACCACGTCGCGACCGACCTGATCCTGAACCTGGATGAACTTGCGGCCCGTCGGGCTCTTGTAGAACGTCGTCAGATCCTTGATCTCCGACGTGCTGTAGTACTTCGCGTATGCGTCGTACTGAGCCGACATCGCGTCGCTCTGGAACTGTTGCGTACCGAACACCTTGCCTGCGCCGTCGACCAGCTTCGGCACCGCGTTCTTCTGCAGCGTCGGAACGGCAGCCTGCTTCTGCTTGTCGTTCAGCGTCTTGTTTTCCGACAGCGCGTCCGACAGGATGGCCGGCACGAGCTGCTTGGCCTGCATTTCGGCGCTGTTGCCGATTGCCGACACGAGCTTCGGCGCGTCGATCGCGTCGAGCAGATCCTTGATCGCTGCCTTCTTGTCGGCGTCGATCGGCGCAGCTGCCGCCGGAGCTGCCGGTGCGGAATTCGACAGCGCTTGCGCCATCGCGAACGTCGGCACCAGTGCAGCCAGCAGAACCAGTTGCTTGAATTGCTTTTGCATCATCACTCCCTTTTGGAAATATGAATGGTTGCTCGCCGGCCGCGGCGCTTTTCGCCCGCGGCGGCCAGAGTCTCATCCGTTCTTCAGGCTTCGCCGTCCGACGCCTCGTCGGCCTCGCCCTCTCCCTCTTCGGCCTCCGCGATCTGCTGCAGGCCAGAGAGCTTGGTGCCCTCATCGAGACTGATGAGTGTAACACCTTGCGTGGCACGCCCCATCTCGCGAACCTCGGATACGCGGGTGCGAATCAACACGCCGGCCGTCGTGATCAGCATGATCTGATCCTCGGCGTCGACGAGCGTGGCAGCCACGACCTTGCCGTTGCGCTCGGACGTCTGGATCGCGATCATACCCTTCGTACCACGGCCATGGCGCGTGTACTCGGTGATCGGCGTGCGCTTGCCGTAGCCGTTTTCGGTTGCGGTGAGCACGGTCTGCTCCTCGCTGCCGGCAACCAGCATCGCGATGACCTGCTGCCCGTCCTCGAGCTGCATGCCGCGCACGCCGCGCGCCTCGCGCCCCATCGGACGCACGTCGTTCTCGTCGAAACGCACGGCCTTGCCGGCGTCGGAGAACAGCATCACGTCGTGCGCGCCGTCGGTGATCGACGCACCGATCAGGTAGTCGCCCTCGTCGAGGCCGACCGCGATGATGCCCTTCTTCATCGGGCGGCTGAACGCTTCGAGCGGCGTCTTCTTCACGGTGCCGAGCGACGTCGCCATGAAAATGAACTTGTCGGCCGAGAATTCCTTGACCGGCAGCACGACGTTGATCTTCTCGCCTTCCTGCAGCGGGAACATGTTGACGATCGGGCGGCCGCGCGAGTTGCGCGAGCCCTGCGGCACTTCATAGACCTTGACCCAGTACACGCGGCCGCGGTTCGAGAAGCACAGGATGTAGTCGTGCGTGTTCGCGATGAAGAGCGTCTCGATCCAGTCGTCTTCCTTCATCTGCGTCGCCTGCTTGCCGCGACCGCCGCGCTTCTGCGCACGGTACTCGGACAGCGGCTGCGACTTCACGTAGCCCGCATGCGACATCGTGACGACCATGTCCTGCGGCGTGATCAGATCCTCGGTGTTCAGCTCGGTCGCGTTCAGCTCGATCTTCGAGCGGCGCGCATCACCGAATTCGGCCTTCACCGAGGTCAGCTCGTCGCCGATCATCGTCGTGATCCGCTCGGGGCGCGCGAGGATGTCCAGCAGGTCGGCGATCTGTGCCATCACGTCGCGGTACTCGCCGATGATCTTGTCCTGCTCGAGGCCGGTCAGGCGCTGCAGGCGCATCTGCAGGATTTCCTGCGCCTGCGTGTCGGACAGGCGGTACAGCCCGTCGGTCTGCATCCCGAATGCCGGGTTCAGGCCTTCCGGACGGTACGCGGAACGACCGCCGGCCGCCGCGTTCTCGCTCTCGGCGCGCGTCAGCATCTCGCGCACGAGCGACGAATCCCACGGCTTCGCCATCAGTTCCTGCTTCGCGATCGGCGGCGTCGGCGCGGCCTTGATGATCGCGATGAACTCGTCGATGTTCGCGAGCGCGACCGCGAGACCTTCGAGCACGTGGCCACGTTCGCGGGCCTTGCGCAGTTCGTAGATCGTGCGGCGCGTCAGCACTTCGCGTCGGTGCGACAGGAAGCACTGCAGGATTTCCTTCAGGTTCAGCAGCTTCGGCTGGCCGTCGACGAGCGCGACCATGTTCATGCCGAACGTGTCCTGCAGCTGCGTCGCCTTGTACAGGTTGTTCAGCACCACTTCCGGCACTTCGCCGCGCTTGAGCTCGATCACGACGCGCATGCCGCTCTTGTCGGACTCGTCGCGGATGTCGGAAATGCCTTCGAGCTTCTTCTCGTTGACGAGCTCGGCGATCCGCTCGAGCAGCGAGCGCTTGTTCACCTGATACGGCAGCTCGTCGACGATGATCGCCATCCGCTGGCCGCGGTCGATCTCCTCGAAGTGCGTGGCCGCCCGCATCACGACACGGCCGCGCCCGGTGCGGTAGCCGTCGCGCACGCCGGCGACGCCGTAGATGATGCCGGCCGTCGGGAAGTCCGGCGCCGGGATGATCTCGATCAGCTCGTCGATCGTCGCTTCCGGGTTGCCGAGCAGGTGCTGGCACGCGTCGACGACTTCGTTCAGGTTGTGCGGCGGGATGTTGGTCGCCATGCCGACCGCGATGCCCGACGAGCCGTTGATCAGCAGGTTCGGAATGCGCGACGGCAAAACCGACGGCTGCATTTCGTTGCCGTCGTAGTTCGGCTCGAAATCGACCGTTTCCTTGTCGATGTCGGCAAGCAGTTCGTGACCGATCTTCGCCATGCGAATTTCGGTGTAACGCATCGCCGCGGCATTGTCGCCGTCGATCGAGCCGAAGTTGCCCTGCCCGTCGATCAGCATGTAGCGCAGCGAGAAGTCCTGCGCCATCCGCACGATCGTGTCGTAGACCGCGGTATCGCCGTGAGGGTGGTATTTACCGATCACGTCACCGACGATACGCGCCGACTTCTTGTACGCGCGGTTCCAGTCGTTGTTCAGTTCGTGCATCGCGAACAACACGCGCCGGTGCACGGGCTTCAGGCCATCGCGGACATCCGGGAGGGCACGTCCGACGATCACGCTCATCGCGTAATCGAGATACGAACGGCGCATTTCCTCCTCTAGGGAGGTGGGCAGGGTCTCTTTGGCGAATTGATCCATGTATCCGTATCGTTTCGGAGCGAAGACGGCGAACGCCTTTCGCGTGGGCGCTGCATGCGCAACGCAACGCGAGATTCTAACATGCGCCCATCAGCCGCCAATCCGCCTCCCCCTCTATATGTAAACAGCAAAAATCGCGGTCGCCGCGAATCGGCCGAAATCGCGTGCGACTCGACGTCGCAGGCGGCCGCCCCCCCCCCGCGTTTCATGCGCACGAGTAAACAACTGCATGCATTCACGCAATTTCGCCGCCCTGCTCTTGACAATCTCTAAAAGTTACGGCAGGCCGGTGTTGCGCATGCACCACAAAGTTGAAGCGATCTTGGGGTGGGGAGGATTTTTTTTCGTAGGAAGGGAACGATATGGCAAAATGCCAACGCACTGAAAGTTAGACGCTGCTCGAAGTCTACACAGAGCGGTGCCGCGTTTTTTGTGCCGCACCAATGTTATACTTCGAGCAATGTATGACTTGTCACCGTCAACAGGCTCGCAGTAAACCTGCGGTAATCTCAATTTCGAGAGGAGAAATATGAATAAACTTTCAAAGCTCGCGTTCATTGCAGCTACCGCAGTTATGGCTGCATCCGCTTCGGCACAGTCGGTGCCGGCGTCGCGTCAAGCCGTCAATGACAACTGGGTGAACGGCACGGGCGAATGGGTGTGGATGAACGGCACGAACGAGCTCTGCTGGCGCGATGCGTTCTGGACGCCGGCCACCGCCAACGCGAAGTGCGATGGCGCACTGGTCGCCCAGGCACCGCAGCCGCCGGTCGCTCCGGTCGCTCCGGCCATCACGAGCCAGAAGATCACGTATCAAGCTGACGCACTGTTCGACTTCGACAAGGCAACGCTCAAGCCGCTGGGCAAGCAAAAGCTGGACGAACTGGCTTCGAAGATCGAAGGCATGAACACGGAAGTGGTCGTCGCAACGGGCTACACGGACCGCATCGGTTCGGACAAGTACAACGACCGTCTGTCGCTGCGCCGTGCGCAAGCCGTGAAGTCGTACCTGGTCAGCAAGGGTGTGCCGGCCAACAAGATCTACACGGAAGGCAAGGGCAAGCGCAACCCGGTTACGACTGGCTGCAACCAGAAGAACCGCAAGCAACTCATCGCCTGCCTCGCACCGGACCGCCGCGTGGAAGTCGAAGTGGTTGGTACGCAGCAAGTGCAGAAGACGACCGTTCCGGCAAACTAAGCCGCGGTTTTCGACTGCTTCAAAGCCCCGCTCCGGCGGGGCTTTTTCATTGACGCCCGTCCAGGCGCTCGCTGGCCTCGTCGTCCGCCCGCTTATATACTCGGGGCTGACGCACCGAAGCACCGCCCTCCTCTCGTAGCCCGTTTGCCGACATGACCAACGCCGATCCGCACGAACTCCAGAAATTCAGCGACCTCGCCCACCGATGGTGGGATCCGAATGCCGAATTCAAACCGCTGCACGACCTGAACCCGGTCCGGCTCGGCTGGATCGACGCGCATGCGCACCTGGCCGGCAAGCGCGCACTCGACATCGGCTGCGGCGGCGGCATCCTGTCCGAATCGATGGCCGGGCTCGGCGCCCAGGTCAAAGGCATCGACCTGTCGACCGAAGCGCTCGGCGTGGCCGACCTGCACAGCCTCGAAAGCGGCATTTCGGTCGAGTACGAGGCGATCGCGGCCGAAGCGATCGCCGCGCGCGAACCGGGCACCTACGACGTCGTCACGTGCATGGAAATGCTCGAGCACGTACCGTCGCCCGGCGACATCGTAGCCGCGTGCGCGACGCTCGTGAAACCGGGCGGCTGGGTGTTCTTCTCGACGCTGAATCGCAACCTGAAGTCCTACCTGTTCGCCGTGATCGGCGCGGAATACATCGCGCAAATGCTGCCGAAGGGCACGCACGATTACGCGCGGTTCATCCGCCCGTCGGAACTGGCCGGCTTCGTGCGCGCGACGGATCTGCACATCGTCGAGATCAAGGGCATCACGTACCACCCGATCGGCAAGCGCTTCGCGCTGTCGAACGACACCGATATCAACTACCTGGTTGCGTGCCGTCGCGGCGCGTGACCCTCCAACCGGCATGACGACTCCCCTTTCGACCGCGCGGATCGCAGACGAACCGCGCCTGTTGCACTGCGATGCGGTTCTGTTCGATCTGGATGGCACGCTCGCCGACACGGCGCCCGACCTCGCGGCAGCCGTCAACAAGATGCAGCGCGAGCGCGGCCTGCCCGAAACGTCGCTCGACGTGTTGCGGCCGCTGGCCTCGGCCGGCGCACGCGGCCTGCTCGGCGGCGCGTTCGGCATCGATCCTCATACGCCCGGCTACGAAGCGATGCGCGACGAGTTCCTGGCCAACTACGCGACCGATCTGTGCGTGCATACGACGCTGTTCCCCGGCATCGGCGACGTGCTCGACGAACTCGATGCGCGCGGCGTGCGCTGGGGCATCGTCACGAACAAGGCGATGCGGCTCACCGCACCGCTCGTCGATCTGCTCGGCCTCGCGCCGCGCGCCGCCTGCGTCGTCGGGGGCGACACAACACCGCACTCGAAACCGCATCCGGCCCCGCTGCTGCATGCCGCCGAGCAACTGACACTCGCGCCCGAGCGTATCGTCTACGTGGGTGACGACCTGCGCGACATCCAGGCCGGCAGCGCCGCCGGCATGGCTACGGTCGCGGCCGCATACGGCTATTGCGGCGACGGTATCGCGCCGGCCAACTGGCAGGCCCAGCACCTCGTCGGCACGACGCAGGAACTGCGGCACCTGCTGCGCGATGTTGGGCTATAATGGTCGATCTTATCCGCGGGGGCGACCTGGTTTCGACAGGGGTTGTGAAGCGGCTAGGGCATGTCGAGGACCCGTCACCTCGTTAATCAATGGGAAAATCGTAACTGCAAACGACGATACGTTCGCACTGGCAGCCTAAGGGCCGCCGTCCTCTGCCTAGTTCACTGACGGGCTAGTGTCGCAAGACCGGTAGCAATACCGCCAGAGGTCATTTACGTCAGTTAAGCCCTGTCGGCGTCGCGACGCCAGGGTCGAAAATCCAGCGAATCGCCGTAGTGCAGCGTGTTCGTCCGCGTCGCTGCGGTTAAATCAAAAGACTGGACTAAACATGTAGAACTAGTCGTGGAGCGCTTCTGGACGCGGGTTCGATTCCCGCCGCCTCCACCAAATACCCGCCAAACGTTCACCACGTTTCGCAAAGAAAACCCCGCCGAGCGTTGCTCCGCGGGGTTTTTTCTTGCCTGCAAAACGCACCCGCCCCACACCCTCCGAAAAAGCGCCCAGCCCCGACGGGCCGGGCGGAATGCCGCCGGTGTCGTGGCGGCAGGAGGTGACGGATGTTCTGCCGCGCCGGCGCCATCATCGGTTGCGCCGAATGGCGGCCGGCCCGGGGGGGGGGGCAGGCGTCGGGCACGACGCATCGCCGCACCCGCGTTCGCCCACCCCAGACAACGTGCGACTTAGCTGCCGCGATACAGCGACTTCATTTCTTCCGCGCTGGCCGGGCGCACGCCCATGGCGCGCGATCCGGACGCCGAAGCGCCCTGTGCCTGCGCACCGTAGCCGCTGGCGTCGGCGCCTTGCGCTTGCGCCAGCGCGCTGCGCTGCTGCTCCGCGATACGGGCCGTTGCGGCCTGGATCGCTTCCGGATAATGCGGATCTTCGCCGCGGGCGGTGTTGTAACCGGCCTGCTGGAGTTGAACCAGTTCGGCACGAACCTGCGCACGGGTGAGCGTCGAACCCGACTGGGCGAACGACACGACCGGGGCAACGAGAGCAGCGGCAACGACAACGGCTTGAACGAACGACTTCATGATGACCTACCTCCAGATTTGTCTGATTCGGCGGTGAACACCTTGATCAGCGCCGACAAACCGAAGTTTATGTAGGTGGATGCTTAAGAATAAGGCAGGTTTCAGGAAGACATCCTTCCTGATTTAAGGGTTAACCCTAGATTCCTGTCGGAACGGCAACGCGGGCGATTGGCCGCTTCGTCCGTCCCCGCGTTGCGAGAAGGCTCGCCGAAAAGCGCGAGCCCCGCGAGGCGACGGGCTTCGCGGGGCTCGAATAAAGCGGAATCGGGGCGGAACGTGCGCAGCCGTCTATCAGTCGATCGAGCCGCTGCGCAGAAGACCGCGCCCGTTCAGGCGCAAACGCGCCGCCTGCGCGTTACCGGGTATCCATCGGGCACTTCAGGTTGCAGCCGTTCGGGTCGCCCAGGTCACCCTTGCGGCGCAATGCCGACTTCTTGCCGCTCTGGTATTTCTCGGACGGCGCCGACGCCGCGAACGGCATCTGCGGATGTTCGTTCAGGCGGAACTGTTCGCTCAGGATCCCGCCGGGCACACCCGGGGAATTCTGCGCGAACGCAAGCGGCGAAGCGACGACCAGCAGCCCTGCGGTCAACGCTGCCGCGGCAAGGGGAACGGAAAATTTCATGGCGGGATGACGCCTGAACGGCGTGCTTGTTGGAACGTTGATCAAGCGGCAAGCGTAGCGCAAATCCCCCACTGCTGCAGCGCGGTCCGGTCGCGTTCTCGTTACGGAGAATTGCGGTCCGGCACGCTCGTGCCGTCGCTGCCGGCAAGCCCTGTCGCGATGGGTTCCAGCGCGCCGCACGCGGCCGGATCGTAGCCGTCGAGATGCGCGACGCGCTCGACGAACCGCGCGTCGCGCAGCAGCGCCAGCACATCGGCGAGCGGCCGCACATCGAGCCGCGCACGTTCGCACGCGAAGTAGTAATCCTCGTCGACGACCGGGATGAAGTCGAGCCCGAAGTGACGGGCGGCCGGCTCGACGCCGAAACCGAGATCGGCCATGCCGCTCGCGACGAACGCCGCGATCGCCGAATGCGTGAGTTCGGCCGACGCATAGCCGTCGATACGCTCCGGATCGATGCCGATCGCGCGCAATGCGAGATCCAGCAGCATGCGCGTGCCCGACCCCGGCTGGCGATTGACGAAGCGGATGTCGCTGCGCGCCAGATCCGCCAGCCCGCGCACTTGCTTCGGATTGCCGCGCGGCACGAACAGCCCCTGCTGGCGGCGCGTCAGGTGGATCAGCACGTGGCGTGTGTCGTCGAGCCAGGGCCGGTAGATTTGCGCGCACTGCGCGCGAAACGCGCCGCGCGGCAAATGGAAGCCTGCGAGGTCGCATTCGCCGCGCGCGAGCGCCTGCACGGCCTCGACGCTCTCGCGATATTTGATGTCGACGGCCGCCTGCGCATCGACGAGCGCGGAGACCAGCGTCGCGACCGCATAACCATGCGACGCATGAATGCGCACGGCGCCGTCGCGCTGCGCGAGCCGCCGGTTCAGCTCACTGGCCACCTCGGCCGCGAGCGTGCGCAGATTCCCATCGAGGCGGCTGCGTGCCAGACGCTGCGCATCGACGACGGCCTGCCCCAGCGCCGACAACGTCGAACCCTTGCCGCGCGCGGTTTCGATCAACTCCCCGCCGATGCACGATTCCAGCGCGCGGAGCATGCCCCACGCGTGCCGGTACGACAGCCCCTTGGCTTGCGCGGCCTGCGCGATGCTGCCCGTCCCGGCCACGAGCTCCAGCAGCGGAGCGACGTCGGACAGACTGGCCGAGCGGCCTTCCGTGTCGCGTACGGTCAGATACGCGTCGCATTCGATCCGAATCAATTATGCACTCCAACTTCCTATTGCGACCGCGAAATCTTCCGCTTATCGTTGGTCAAAATCAATCAGAACCAAGTCCCGCTGCGCCATATATGAATTGCGATCGCATATGAGACTTTGGAGGAGCATAACGATGTCCCCGAATTCCCTTGCGCCCGACGTGCTCGTCGAGCGCCATGCGCGTGCCGGCCGTTCGCTCGTCGCGATCCTGCACGCGATCCAGGACGATGCGGGCTACGTGCCGCCGGGCTGCGTCGCGCCGCTCGCCAAGGCGCTGAACCTGTCGCGCGCGGAAGTACACGGCGTCCTGACCTACTACCATCACTTCCGCACCGCGCCGCCCGCCCGCGTGACGATCCAGATGTGCCGCGCCGAAGCGTGCCGCAGCATGGGCGGCGAAACGCTCGCCGCCCATGCGGAAGCCCGCACCGGCTGCCGGTTCGATGCCGCGCACGGCGATGCCGTCGCGCCCCGTACGCCGGACGACATCGCGCTCGAATCGGTCTATTGCCTCGGACTGTGCGCACAATCGCCGTCGATGACGGTCAACGGCGAGCTCCACGCCAAGGTCACGCCGGAGAAGTTCGACGCGCTGCTGGCCGACGCGGTCGCCCACACGCCGGAGGCCGCATGACGACCCGCATCTACGTTCCGCGCGATTCGTCCGCGCTGGCGCTCGGCGCCGACGCGCTCGCCGCCGCGATCGTGGCCGAAGCCGAACGGCGCGGCGTCGCGGTCGAACTGATCCGCAACGGTTCGCGCGGGCTGCTGTGGCTCGAGCCGCTCGTCGAGGTCGGGACGGCCGCGGGCCGCGTCGGCTATGCGAACCTGTCGGCCGCCGACGTGCCGGCCCTGTTCGACGCCGGCTGGCTCGAAGGCGGCACTCATCCGAGCGGCGTCGGCCTCGTCGACGCGCTGCCCTACCTCGCCCGTCAGCAGCGGCTCACGTTCGCGCGGATCGGCCTGACCGATCCGCTGTCGATCGACGACTATCTGCAACACGGCGGCCTCGCCGGCCTGAAGAACGCACTGGCGCTCGACGGCGATGCCGCATGCGAGACGCTGATCGAATCGGGGCTGCGCGGCCGCGGCGGCGCGGCGTTCCCGGCCGGCATCAAGTGGCGTACCGTACGGCAAGCACGCGCCGCGCAGAAATACATCGTCTGCAACGCGGACGAAGGCGATTCGGGCACGTTCTCCGACCGCCTGCTGATGGAATGCGATCCGTACTGCCTGATCGAAGGGATGATCATCGCGGGCGTCGCCACCGGCGCGACGGTCGGCTACATCTACGTGCGCAGCGAATACCCGCACGCGATCGCGACGCTCGAAGCCGCGATCGTCCGCGCGCGTGAAGCCGGCTGGCTCGGCGAGCACGTGCTCGGCTCCGCGCATGCGTTCGAGCTGCACGTCGCGAAAGGCGCTGGCTCGTACGTATGCGGCGAGGAAACGGCGCTGCTCGAATCGCTCGAGGGCAAGCGCGGCGTCGTGCGCGCGAAGCCGCCGCTGCCCGCGCTCGCGGGCCTGTTCGGCCAGCCGACCGTGATCAACAACGTGATCACGCTCGCGACCGCGCCCGTGATCTTCGCGCGCGGCGCCGCGTTCTATCGCGACTACGGGATGGGCCGCTCGCGCGGCACGCTGCCGTTCCAGCTTGCCGGCAACATCCGTCACGGCGGCCTCGTCGAACTCGCATTCGGCGTCACGCTGCGCGAGCTACTGTTCGACTTCGGCGGCGGCACGGCCAGCGGCCGGCCGGCGCGCGCCGCGCAGGTCGGCGGCCCGCTCGGCACCTATCTGCCCGACCACCAGTGGGACGTGCCGCTCGACTACGAGGCATACACGGCGATCGGCGCGGTCGTCGGCCACGGCGGCATCGTACTGCACGACGACACGTCGAATCTCGCCGAGCTGGCCGAATACGCGATGAAGTTCTGCGCGATCGAATCGTGCGGCAAGTGCACGCCGTGCCGGATCGGTTCGACGCGCGGCGTCGAGACGATCGCGCGGATTCGCCACGGCGATACGTCGGAGCGGCAGGTCACGCTGTTGCGCGACCTGTGCGACACGATGCTCGCCGGCTCGCTGTGCGCGATGGGTGGCATGACCCCGTACCCGGTGCTGTCCGCGCTCGACCATTTCCCCGAAGATTTCGGGCTCGCTGCCGGCAAGGATGCCGCGTCGGGTCCGGTCAAGGCTGCGGCCTGACCCAGAAGGAGCCCTGCATGTCCCTCGACACGAACAACGTCCGCCAAGGCGGCTGCGGCTCGGGCCAATGCGCGTGCAAGAGCGCCGCACAGGCGCGCGCATTCGATCCGTTCGACGACACCGACTACGGCACGCCGCAACGGCATGCCGACACCGACGTCACGCTCGAAATCGACGGCCAGCCGGTCACGGTGCCGGCCGGCACGTCGGTGATGCGCGCGGCGATCGAAGCCGGCGTCAACGTCCCGAAGCTCTGCGCGACCGATTCGCTCGAACCGTTCGGCTCGTGCCGGCTATGCCTCGTCGAGATCGAGGGCCGGCGCGGTTATCCGGCGTCGTGCACAACGCCCGCCGAAGCCGGCATGAAGGTGCGCACGCAGTCGGACCGGCTGCAGTCGCTGCGCCGCAACGTGATGGAGCTGTACATCTCCGACCACCCGCTCGACTGCCTCACCTGCCCGGCCAACGGCGACTGCGAGCTGCAGGACATGGCCGGCGTGGTCGGCCTGCGCGAAGTGCGCTACGGCTTCGACGGCGCGAATCACCTGAAGGACACGAAGGACGAATCGAACCCGTACTTCACGTACGACCCGTCGAAGTGCATCGTCTGCAACCGCTGCGTGCGCGCGTGCGAGGAAACACAGGGCACGTTCGCGCTGACGATCGCCGCGCGCGGCTTCGAATCGCGCGTCGCCGCCGGCGAAAGCGAATCGTTCATGGCGTCGGAATGCGTGTCGTGCGGCGCGTGCGTCGCCGCCTGCCCGACGGCCACGCTGCAGGAAAAATCCGTCGTGCAGCTCGGGCAGGCCGAGCACTCGGTCGTCACGACCTGCGCGTACTGCGGCGTCGGCTGCTCGTTCAAGGCCGAGATGAAGGGCACGCAGGTCGTGCGCATGACGCCGCACAAGAACGGGCTCGCGAACGAAGGCCACGCGTGCGTGAAGGGACGCTTCGCGTGGGGCTACGCGACGCACAAGGACCGCATCACGAAGCCGATGATCCGCGAGAAGATCACCGACCCGTGGCGCGAAGTCAGTTGGGAAGAGGCGCTCACCTACGCGGCGACGCAGTTCCGCAAGCTGCAGCAGAAGTACGGCCGCGATTCGATCGGCGGCATCACGTCGTCGCGCTGCACGAACGAGGAAACCTATCTCGTGCAGAAGCTCGTGCGCGCCGCGTTCGGCAACAACAACGTCGATACCTGCGCACGCGTGTGCCACTCGCCGACCGGCTATGGCCTCAAGACGACGCTCGGCGAATCGGCCGGCACGCAGACGTTCGCCTCGGTCGGCCAGGCCGACGTGATCGTCGTGATGGGCGCGAACCCGACCGACGGCCATCCGGTGTTCGGCTCGCGGCTGAAGCGGCGCGTGCGCGAAGGCGCGAAGCTGATCGTGATCGACCCGCGCCGCATCGACGTCGTCGACGGCCCGCACGTGAAGGCCACGCACCACCTGCAGTTGCGCCCGGGCACCAACGTCGCGATCGTCAATGCGCTGGCGCACGTGATCGTCACCGAAGGGCTGGTGGCCGATGCATTCGTCGCCGAGCGCTGCGACACGCGTGCGTTCGAGCAATGGCGCGACTTCGTCGCGCAGGCCGACAATTCGCCCGAGGCCACCGCCGACGTGACGGGCGTGCCGGCCGAACTGGTGCGCGAGGCCGCGCGCCTCTACGCGACGGGCGGCAACGCCGCGATCTATTACGGCCTGGGCGTGACCGAACACGCACAGGGCTCGACCACGGTGATGGGCATCGCGAACCTCGCGATGGCGACCGGCAACGTCGGCCGCGAAGGCGTCGGCGTCAATCCGCTGCGCGGCCAGAACAACGTGCAGGGTTCGTGCGACATGGGCTCGTTCCCGCACGAACTGCCCGGCTACCGGCACATCAGCGACACGGTCGTGCGCACGCAGTTCGAAGAAGCCTGGTCGGCCACGCTCCAGCCGGAGCCCGGCCTGCGCATCCCGAACATGTTCGACGCGGCGCTCGACGGCAGCTTCAAGGGGCTCTACTGCCAGGGCGAGGACATCGTCCAGTCGGACCCGAATACGCAGCACGTCGCGGCCGCGCTGTCGGCGATGGAATGCATCGTCGTGCAGGACATCTTCCTGAACGAAACCGCGAAATACGCGCACGTGCTGCTGCCGGGCTCGACGTTCCTCGAGAAGGACGGCACGTTCACGAACGCGGAGCGCCGCATCTCGCGCGTGCGCAAGGTGATGCCGCCGCTCGCGGGCTACGCGGACTGGGAAGTGACGCTGCTGCTGTCGCAGGCGCTCGGCTACGACATGCACTACACGCATCCGTCGGAAATCATGGACGAGATCGCGCGGCTCACGCCGACCTTCTCGGGCGTGTCGTACGCGAAGCTCGACGCGCTCGGCAGCATCCAGTGGCCGTGCAACGAACACGCGCCGGAAGGCACGCCGACCATGCACATCGACACGTTCGTGCGCGGCAAGGGCCGGTTCGTGATCACCAAGTTCATTCCGACGCCTGAGAAAGTCACGCAGCGCTATCCGCTGATCCTGACGACGGGCCGCATCCTGTCGCAATACAACGTCGGCGCGCAGACGCGCCGGACCGAGAATGTCCGGTGGCACGAAGAGGATCGCCTGGAGATCCATCCGCACGACGCGGAAGATCGCGGAATCCGGACGGGCGACTGGGTCGGCATCGAGTCGCGTGCCGGTCAGACGGTGTTGCGCGCGCTGGTGTCCGAGCGCATGCAGCCGGGCGTCGTCTACACGACGTTCCACTTCCCCGAATCGGGTGCGAACGTGATCACGACGGAAAGCTCCGACTGGGCGACGAACTGCCCGGAATACAAGGTGACGGCCGTTCAGGTGCTGCCGGTTGCGCAACCGTCCGACTGGCAACAAGCGTATGCGCGCTTCAACTCGGAGCAGCTCGACCTGCTCGAGCGCCGCGCCGCCGAGCCGGCCGCCGTGACGACGGGCAAGTGAGACTGCGATGAACAGCGAACACCTGATCGACATGGCCAACCAGATCGGCGCATTCTTCGAATCGATGCCCGACCGCGACGAAGCGCTGACCGGGATCGCCGAGCATATCCGGCGTTTCTGGGAGCCGCGGATGCGCCGTGCGTTGCTGGTCGCGCTCGACGATCCGTCGCGCGAAGCCGGGCAACGCGCGACGCCGATCGTGCGCGATGCGATCGCCGCGCATCGCGCGTCGCTCGTCCCCGCCGCGGCGCCCGCCTGACCGCGCGGCTACGCGGATACCGACATGCCCGCGAACCAGCTTTCGCAGTGGCGCAGCAGCGCGTTCGCGTCGGTCGCCGTGCGCCCGCGCGCGGCAACGTAGCCGTCGGGCCGCAGCAGATAGAACGACGGGCGCGAGCGGCCGTATTCCTGCGCGAGCCCGGCCGTACCATCGCCTTCGGCATCGGCGACACGCCACACGCGCACCGCTTCCGGCATGATCCGCTCGAGCCCCTGCACGAGCGCCTGCGCATCGGCCGGGATCGGCGGCACCTCGCCGGCGTCGGCATTCATCGGCTCTTCCAGCAGCAACAGCGTGAAGCAGGCCGGATCGTGAAGATCGTATAGCCGCGCCGTACCGGGCGCGCGACCGAGCGGCCCGTCGAGCACGTGTACGAGTGCGTCGGGCGCCCGCTCGCCCGCGCGCGGGCCGCCGTCGAGCACGCGCTCGAGCGTGAGCGGACTCTTCCGGTATTGCACGCCGAGCTCGCTGACCGTGCGCCTGACCGCGTCGCGCATCGGCCCGAACGACGCCAGCAGCGGCACGACGTGATCACGCAGCAGCTTCATCGCGCCGCGCTCGGCTTCGACGATCTGCGTGACGAAACCGGTCTGCCGCAATACGTCCCGCTCGATCGGGTGGCGCTCCGCGTGATACGTGTCGAGCAATCGCTCGGGCGCGCCTGCGCCGAGGACGCGGGCGAGCTTCCAGCCCAGGTTGAACGCCTCCTGGATGCCGGTGTTCATGCCCTGCGCACCGGCCGGGCTGTGGACGTGCGCCGCGTCGCCCGCGAAGAACACGCGGCCGTGACGCAGCCGGTCGACCATCCGGCTGTGCAGGTGGAAATAGGACGACCACGCGAGATCGCTCGGCGAGATCGATGCGCCGACGCGTGCACGGATGATCGCGTCGCATTCCTCGAGCGACGGCGCCGGCGCGTCGGGCGACGCGTCGCCGCGGGGCGGCCGGTCCGCGACGAGCCGGTAGCGGCCGCCTCCCATCGGAAACAGGCCCGCGATGCCCGCGGGTGTCGTAAACAGGTGGATCTCTTCGTCCGGCCAGTCGGGTATCGCCGCGAAATCGGCCAGCAGGAAAGTCTGTTCGAACGCATGCCCGGCAAAGCCCAGGCCGAGCAGATGCCTCACCGTGCTGTGCGCGCCGTCGGCGGCAATCAGGTACGACGGGGCGAACGATTCGTCGCGGCCGTCGGCGCGGCGCAGCGTCACGTCGAGCGACGTGCCGCCCGCATCGCAGGCGGTCAGCACCGTCCCGCGTTCGACGCTCACGCCCATGCCGGCCAGGTGCTCGGCGAGCAGCCGCTCGGTGATGCTCTGGTCGAGAAACATCAGATACGGATAGCGCGTTTGCAGCGGATCGAAATCGAGCCGTGCGATCACACGGCCGTCGGCATGCAGCTCGGCCGCATGCGCGCGATGACCGAGCGCGAGAAACGGCTCGACCGCGCGATGCTGCTCCAGCAGTTCGAGCGTGCGCGCCTGGATGCCGATCGCACGCGAAAACGGCGCGGGCGCGACGAGACGATCGATGATGCGCACCGGCACGCGGGCCCGTGCGAGGCTCATCGCCGCGGCGAGACCGGTGGGCCCCGCGCCGACGATCAGCACGGGCGGGATATCAGGCAGTGTGTCAGCCATGAGAACCTCGATGACACGCGACTCTGCAAGTCTACGCCGCTCCGCGTCACGGGGCCATATGCCAACCGGTCGATACGCGGCCCCGTCGCGCGGTGTGGGAAAATACGCGCTTTCCGCCAGTTTTCGCGTCATGGATTCCGCATTCGACCAGGCGTACGCCGCGCACCGTGCCGGCCGCCTCGCCGAGGCCGAGCACGGCTATCGCAACGCGCTCGCCTCCAACCCCGCCGATGCCGACGCGCTGCACCTGTTCGGCGTGCTGCGGCACCAGCAGGGCCAGCACGCCGAGGCGGCCGATCTCGTCGGCCGCGCCGTCGCGCTGCGTCCGGACGATGCCGCGCTGCAGCTCAATCTCGGCAACGCGCTGAAAGCGCTCGGCCGGCTCGACGAAGCGATCGACCGCTTTCGCAACGCGCTGACGCTCGCGCCCGAATTTCCGCTCGCGCACTACAACCTCGGCAACGCGTATGCGGCACTGCAGCGTCACGACGATGCGATCGACGCGTTCGGCCGTGCGCTGCGGCTCACGCCCGACGACGCGTCGATCCACAACAATCTCGGCAACGCGCTGAACGCGCTCGGCCGCCACGACGACGCGCTCGCCGCTTTCGGTCGCGCGCTCGAGCTCCGGCCCGGGCATGCGGGCGCGCACAACAACCTCGCGATGGCGCTGAGCGCGATGGGTCGCGCCGACGAGGCGATCGCGCACTTCCAGGCCGCGACCGCCGCGCAGCCGCGGTTCGTCGCCGCGCATTTCAATCTCGGCAACACACTCGACGCGGTCGGCCGGCATGCCGAGGCAGCCGCGGCATTCGAAGCCGCGCTCGCGCTGCACCCGCCGTTTCCGCTCGCGCTGTTCGGGCTCGCGAATGCGCTCTGCGCGCAGGCGCGCCACCGCGACGCGCTGCCCTACTACGAGCGCGCCGTCGGGCTCGATCCGTCGTTCGGGCTCGCATGGCTGAATCTCGGCAACGCGCATCACGCGCTCGGTGCGCACGAGATGGCGCTGCGCGCATTCGACCAGGCGCTGCGGGTCGCGCCCGATCTCACGCTCGCACGGCTGCACCGCGCGGTCACGCTGCTGACGCTGCGCGACTTCACGCGCGGCCTGCCCGCCTACGAAGCGCGCCACGAGACGCCCGGCGCGACGCCGCTCGGCGCGCTGCCGCGCTGGCACGGCGAGCCGATCGCGTCGCGCACGCTGCTGATCCGCGCGGAACAGGGGTTCGGCGACACGCTGCAGTTCGTCCGCTTCGTGCCGCTGGTCCGCGCACGCTGCGCGCGCGTGGTGCTCGAAGTCCAGCCGGAACTCGTCGCGCTGCTGACGCCGGCCGCGTCGCGCTGGCGCGTGACGCTCGTCCCGCAAGGCGCCGCGAAGCCGCCTGCCGCGGACGTCGCGTGCACGCTGATGAGCCTGCCGTTCCTGCTCGGGCTGCAGCCGGACGACATCGTCGGCTCGCGCTACCTCGACGCACCCGACGGCGCCCGGCGACGCTTTCGCGGTTCGCTCGGCGGGCAATCGAAGCGCAAGTTCGGCCTGGCATGGTCGGGGCGCCGGCAGGCGCAGGAAAACCGCTCGATGCCGTTCGACGCGCTCGCGCCGCTCCTCGCGCTGCCGGACATCGACTGGATCGTGCTGCAGCCCACGCTCGACGAAGACGAACGGGCGCGCGTCGACGCGCATCCGCGCGTGCATCGTCTCGACGGCCGGCTGAACGACTTTGCCGATACGGCCGCGCTGATCGAGCGCCTGGACGG
>NZ_JACFYV010000064.1:0-32759 GCF_016759955.1 Burkholderia sp. KCJ3K979 | reverse complement strand
AGCCCGCGCTGCGGATCGCGCAGAGCCTGCAGTTGAGCCGGTTCGGCTGGGACTACCGGATTCCGCCCGAGCAGCAGGCGCTGCTCGACGCGATCGCGCCGCGCCGCCGAGATGCGGGCGACGATCCGCACGCGTTGCCGTCGCGCGCCCGCGGCGAGCCGTTTCCGACGAAGATCATCGGGCGCGGCGTCGACCCGGACGCGTAATGCCCGTCGTGCGCGACACCGGCGCGCATGCGACACATCGCCGCACCGCCCGCGCGCCGCGCTCAGCTCAGCGCAGCGTGTTGCCCGACTCGACGCCCCAGCGCGCGAGCGCGGCGTCGTCGGTACTGCGCGCATCGACCCACCGCTCGCCGTCCGGCGTCGTTTCCTTCTTCCAGAACGGCGCTTCGGTCTTCAGATAGTCCATCACGAATTCGCACGACGCGAACGCATCGCCGCGGTGCGACGCGACCGTCGCGACCATCACGATCTGGTCGAGCGGCAACAGCCTGCCGACGCGATGCACGATCGCGACGTCGATGCCCGGCCAGCGCCGGCCGGCCTCGGCCGCGATCCGCTCGAGCGCCTTCTCGGTCATGCCGGGATAGTGCTCGAGCTCCATCGCGGCGACCGCATCGCCTTCGTTCAGGTCGCGCACCGTGCCGACGAAGCACGCGAGCGCACCGATCTTCGGGTTGCGCGCACGCAATGCCGTTACTTCGGCATTCAGGTCGAAATCGTCGGTCTGGACTCGTATCGTTGCCATCGCCCGGCCCTCAGCCGCCCGTCACCGGCGGGAAGAACGCGACCTCGCAGCCTTCGGTGAGCCGCGTGTCGGGATCGGTCATCTCGTGGTTGCACGCCATACGCAACGCGCGCCCTTCGGCGAGCGTCTCGGCCCACGCACCACCGCGCACGCGCAGCCATGCGCGCACGTCGCCGACGGTCGTCACGCTGTCCGGCACGTTGGCTTCTTCATCGGCCACGCCCAGTGCCTCGCGCACGCTTGCAAAAAATTTCAGTTGAATCTTCATGGTTCGGGAAGCCGTCGCGTTACGACAGCAATTCGGAAAACGGGATGAAACGCACGGTCTCGCCTGCGCTGATCACATGCTGCGGCGGATTGTCGATCAGGCCGTCGCCCCAGACCGTCGACGTCAGCACGGCCGAGCTCTGGTTCGGGAACAGGTCGAGACCGCCGGCCGCGTTGACGCGCGCACGCAGGAATTCGTTGCGCCGGTCGCCCTTGCTCTGCGAAAAATCGGCACGCAGCGACAACGCGCGCGGCGCGACGTCGCGCACGCCGGACAGGCGCAGCAGGAACGGCCGCACGAACAGCAGGAACGTGACGAAGCTCGAGACGGGGTTGCCGGGCAGCCCGATGAAGTGCGCATCGGCGCGCTCGTCGCCGCGCCGCACCGCGCCGTATGCGAGCGGCTTGCCGGGCTTCATCGCGATCTGCCACAGCGCGAGCCGCCCTTCGGCCTCGACGGCCGGCTTCACGTGATCCTCGTCGCCGACCGACACGCCGCCGCTCGTCAGGATCACGTCGTGATCGCGGGCGGCCTCGCGCAGCGTGTCGCGCGTCGCGGCCAGCGAGTCGGGCACGATCCCGTAGTCGGTCACGTGGCAGCCGAGCCGCTCGAGCAGCCCGCGCAGCGTGAAGCGGTTCGAGTTGTAGATCGCGCCGGGCTTCAGCGGCTCGCCCGGCATCGTCAGTTCGTCGCCGGTGAAGAACACCGCGACGCGAATCCGCCGCGCGACCGACAACTCCGCGCAGCCGACCGACGCGGCGAGACCCAGCGCCTGCGGCGTGAGCCGCGTGCCGGCCGGCAGGATCACCGCACCCTGGCGGATGTCCGCGCCCTGCGCGGTGATCCATTCACCGGCCTTCGGCGTGTGCAGGATCTCGACCGCGTCGCCGTCGGCCGCTGCCTGCTCCTGCATCACGACGGCGTCGGCGCCGGGCGGCACCGTCGCGCCGGTGAAGATCCGCGCGGCCGTGCCGGCCGCAAGCGGCTGCGCCGGATGGCCGGCCGGAATGCGCTGCGACACCGGCAACCGTCGATCGCCGTGCAGCAAATCGGCGACGCGCACCGCATAGCCGTCCATCGCGCTGGTATGCATCGGCGGCACGTCGAGCGGCGAGCTCACGTCGGCCGCCAGCACGCGGTCGAGCGCATCGAGCGTGGCGACGGTTTCGGCGCCGGGCAGCGGCTTCGCGGCATCGAGCAGCGCGGCGAGCGCCTCGGCGGTCGACAGCATCGGCGCGCGCGGCGCCGCGGGATTCGGGTTCGACATCGAGGGAATCGGGAATCGTTGGAATCAATACGTCATTGTAGCGACGCCGTCACGCAGGCGCGCGATATGGCGAACATGCGAAGACTGTGATCGGCGCGAACGCACGGGTCTGGCACTTGTTTCGCGCGACGGACGATGGCCGCGTGCCAAACCTGAGTACCAAACGAAACGGCCGGAACCCCGATCCGTTCGACGAATCGGCGTTCCGGCCGTCCTGCGCCGCCGGGCCCGCGGGCCCGGCCGAGCGTCATGCGCCCGTATGGGCGGCGATGAAGTCCTTCACCTGCTGTGCGTCGGCCTTCACGACCTCGAAGCGCTGCGGCAGCGCCTCGAGTCCGTCGAAGGCGGCCGGCCGCTCGGCTTCGCGATCGAGCGCTTCGCGGATCGTCTCGCCGAACTTGATCGGCTGCGCCGTCTCGAGCACGACCATCGGCACGCCGGCCTCCAGATGCTCGCGCGCGACCTTCACGCCGTCGGCCGTATGCGTATCGATCATCGTGTCGTAGCGCGAGAACACGTCGCGGATCGTCGCGATGCGGTCGGTGTGGCTGCTGCGGCCCGACACGAAACCGAACTCTGCAACGCGCGCGAAATCGCCGCTTGCCGCGAGATCGAAGCCGCCCTTCTCCTCGACGTCGCGGAACAGTTGCATCACGCGCGCCGGATCGCGGCCGAGCAGGTCGAACACGAAGCGCTCGAAGTTCGATGCCTTCGAGATGTCCATGCTCGGGCTGCTCGTGTGATAGGTGTGCTCGGCGCTGCGCACGCGATACGCGCCGGTGCGGAAGAATTCGTCGAGCACGTCGTTCTCGTTGGTCGCGACCACCAGCTTCGCGATCGGCAGCCCCATCATCCGCGCGATGTGGCCCGCGCAGACGTTGCCGAAGTTGCCCGACGGCACCGTGAACGACACGCGCTCGTCGTTCGACTGCGTCGCCGCGAAGTAGCCCTTGAAGTAGTACACGACCTGCGCGACGACGCGCGCCCAGTTGATCGAGTTGACGGTGCCGATCTTCTGCTGCGCCTTGAACGCGTGATCGTTCGACACGGCCTTCACGATGTCCTGGCAGTCGTCGAACACGCCTTCGACCGCGAGGTTGAAGATGTTCGGGTCCTGCAGGCTGAACATCTGCGCCGTCTGGAACGCGCTCATCTTCTTGTGCGGCGACAGCATGAACACGCGTACGCCGGCCTTGCCGCGCATCGCGTATTCGGCCGCGCTGCCGGTGTCGCCCGACGTCGCGCCTAGGATGTTCAGCGCTTCGCCGTGCTTCGCGAGCGTGTACTCGAACAGGTTGCCGAGCAGCTGCATCGCCATGTCCTTGAACGCCAGCGTCGGGCCGTTCGACAGTTCGAGCAGCGACAGCGCCGCACCGTGCTCGGTGCCGAGCGTCTTCAGCGGCGTGATGTCGGATGCGTTCTCGCCGTGGCGCGTGTTGCTGTACACGGCAGCCGTGTAGGTGCGGCGCGTGATCGCGCGCAGGTCGTCGGCCGGCACGTCGTCGCAGAACTTCGACAGGATCTCGAACGCGAGATCCGCGTACGACAGCGTGCGCCAGCGCGCGAGCTCGTCGGCGGACACCTTCGGATACTCGGCCGGCAGGTAGAGGCCGCCGTCCTTCGCGAGACCGCCGAGCAGGATGTCGGAGAACGTATGGCGCTCGCCGATGCCGGCGCCGCGCGTGGAGATGTAGTTCATGTCGTCAACCTCAGTTCAGCGCTTCCATGCGCAGCTTCGTTACCTTCGAGACCACCGTCGCCAGGCTCTCGATCTGCGCGATCGCCGCATTGACGTTCTTCTCGACCGTCTCGTGCGTGATCAGGATGATGTCGGTCTCGCCGTTCGCGCCGTCGATCTGCTCCGATTCCTTCTGCAGCAGCGCGTCGATCGAGATGCCCGACTCTGCGAGGATGCGCGTGATCGCGGCGAGCACGCCGGTCTGGTCGGCGACGCGCAGGCGCAGGTAGTAGCCGCTCGTCACTTCCTCGATCGGCAAAATCGGCGTGTTCGACAGGCTGTCCGGCTGGAACGCGAGGTGCGGCACGCGATGCTCGGGGTCGGCCGTATGCAGGCGCGTGACGTCGACCAGATCCGCGACGACGGCCGACGCGGTCGGCTCCGCGCCCGCGCCCTTGCCGTAGTACAGCGTCGTGCCGACCGCGTCGCCGTGCACGACAACCGCGTTCATCGCACCCTCGACGTTCGCGAGCAGGCGCTTTTCCGGGATCAGCGTCGGGTGCACGCGCAGCTCGATACCGTTGGCGGCGCGGCGCGCGATGCCGAGCAGCTTGATCCGGTAGCCGAGCTCTTCCGCATAGCGGATGTCGGTCGCGTCGAGCTTGCTGATGCCCTCGACGTACGCGCGGTCGAACTGCACCGGCACGCCGAACGCGATCGCACTCATGATCGTCGCCTTGTGCGCGGCGTCGACGCCTTCGATGTCGAAGGTCGGATCGGCTTCCGCGTAGCCGAGCTCCTGCGCGGCCTTCAGCGCGGTCGCGAAGTCGAGCCCGCGGTCGCGCATTTCCGACAGGATGTAGTTCGTCGTGCCGTTGATGATGCCGGCGATGTACTGGATGCGGTTCGCGGTCAGGCCTTCGCGCAGCGCCTTGATGATCGGGATGCCGCCGGCGACGGCCGCCTCGAACGCGACCATCACGCCCTTCTCGCGCGCGGCTTCGAAGATCTCGGTGCCGTGCACCGCGAGCAGCGCCTTGTTCGCCGTCACGACGTGCTTGCCGTTCGCGATCGCGCGCAGCACGAGCTCGCGCGCGATGCCCGTGCCGCCGATCATCTCGGCGATGATCGCGATCGACGGATCGTCGACGACCGCATTGAAATCGTCGGTGATCTGCGCGGTGCCGGCGTTGCCGCCGAGCGCGGCCTGCGCCTTGGCGGGGTTGCGCACGGCAATGCGCGCGACCTCGATGCCGCGCCCCGCGCGTCGTTTGATTTCTTCCTGGTTGCGGTGCAACACCGTGAAGGTGCCGCTGCCGACGGTGCCGAAGCCCAACAGGCCAACTTTGATCGGTTCCATGCTGCGTGTGATCGATGAGTAAGAAGTAGTGAGTGCCGTGTGGCCCTGCCCGCTCAGACCGAATGGCGCTTGCGGTAGCCGTCGAGGAAGCGTGCGATCCGGTTGATCGAATCGGCCAGGTCGTCGAGGTTCGGCAGGAAGACCACGCGGAAGTGGTCCGGCGTCGCCCAGTTGAAACCCGTGCCCTGTACGAGCAGCACGCGCTCCTCGAGCAACAAGTCGAGAATGAACTGCTGGTCGTTCTGGATCGGGTAGAGCTTCGGGTCGAGGCGCGGGAACATGTACAGCGCGGCCTGCGGCTTCACGCAGGTCACGCCCGGGATCGACGTCAGCATGTCATACGCGAGTTCGCGCTGCTTGTACAGGCGCCCGCTCGGCACGATCAGCTCGTTGATGCTCTGGTAGCCGCCGAGCGCCGTCTGGATCGCGAACTGGCCGGGCACGTTCGCGCACAGGCGCATCGACGACAGGATGCCGAGCCCTTCGAGGTAGTCCTTCGCGCGCCGGCGGTTGTCGCCGCCGAGGCCCGACACGGCCATCCAGCCCGCACGGTAGCCGCACGACCGATAGCTCTTCGACAGGCTGTTGAACGTGACGGTGATCACGTCCTCCGACAGCGAACCCAGCGCCGTGTGCTCGAGGCCGTCGTAGACGATCTTGTCGTAGACCTCGTCGGCGAACACGATCAGCCCGTGCTGGCGCGCGATCTCGAGCAGTTCGAGCAGCAATTCGTCGGAATAGAGCGCGCCGGTCGGATTGTTCGGGTTGATCACGACGATCGCCTTCGTGTTCGGCGTGATCTTGCTGCGGATGTCGTCGAGATCGGGCATCCACGCGTTCTGCTCGTCGCACACGTAGTGCACGGGCGTGCCGCCCGACAGGCTCACGGCCGCCGTCCACAGCGGGTAGTCGGGCGCGGGCAGCAGCACTTCGTCGCCGTCGTTCAGCAGCGCCTGGGTCGCCATCACGATCAGCTCGGACGCGCCGTTGCCGATGTAGATGTCGTCGAGGCCGACGCCGACGACGCCCTTTTCCTGCGTGTAATGCATCACGGCCTTGCGCGCCGAGAACACGCCCTTCGAATCCGAATAGCCGGACGACGCCGGCAGGTTGCGGATCATGTCCTGGATGATCTCGTCCGGCGCGTCGAACCCGAACGGCGCGAGGTTGCCGATGTTCAGCTTGATGATGCGGTGGCCTTCTTCCTCGAGGCGCTTCGCGTGCTCGAGCACCGGGCCACGGATGTCGTAGCAGACGTTGAGCAGCTTGTTCGACTTCTGAATCGGTTTCACGACGACACGGTTCCTGGGTTGGCCTTGCGGCCGGGGGGACGGGATCAAAACTGGAAAGCGGCCGGTCTGTGCGCGCTGTCTAGACTGGGAAAAAGCGGCGGTCGGACGCGGCTTGTGGCGACGCACGACGCAAGTGGCGCCCGGGGGCGACCAAAAAGTTATAATTTAGCGGATTTTGGCCGACTTTCGCAATGCACCATAGCCGCGCCGGGCCCGCGCCGTCGGGCGTCCGCGCGTGCCCCGGCGCGCGAAACCGGCCAGCGGGGCCCTGCGGCCCGGCCCATCCATTCCCCTACGGAACCGCGGAATACCGATTTGAAACTGCACCAGGACACGAGCGGCGCGCTCAACACCGTCACCGGCTACGGCCCCGATTATGTCGACGTCAATCTCGAACGCCATGAAACGAGCGTCATCGTGCTGCCCGGCGCGCCGGTCCAGGCCTGGCCCGTGTCGTCGTTCGACGCGCTCGCGCCCGAGCATTTCGCGATGCTGCTCGACCCGACGCCCGAACTCGTGATCTTCGGCAGCGGCGCGCGGCTGCGCTTTCCGCACCCGCGCCTCGTCGCGGCGCTCACCGCGAAGCGGATCGGCGTCGAGACGATGGATTTCCAGGCCGCCTGCCGCACCTACAACATCCTGATGGCCGAGGGCCGCAAAGTCGCCGCCGCGCTCTTAATTGAACGTTAATCCCCGATGCGGTAAAACTCGGGCCGGCGCAGCGGGTCGATCCCCCGATCGGCCCGGCCAGGCCGCCCGCCCCGGCGCTGCCCGCCGGCGGCCCCGTCACAACAACCAACAGGCTGAAAACCCATGAACGATACGCCGTCCAGGCTACCGCTCAATCGCATCACGCTCGTCCTCCTGCTCGTCGCGCTCGCGATCGTCTGGTTCGCGCCGCTCGGGCTGCGCCACCTGATCCCGAGCGACGAAGGCCGCTACGCGGAAATGGCGCGCGAGATGTTCGTCACCGGCGACTGGATCACGCCGCGCTACAACGGCTACAAGTACTTCGAGAAGCCGCCGCTGCAGACCTGGCTGAACGCGCTGACGTTCGCGTGGTTCGGTATCGGCGAATGGCAGGCGCGCCTCTACACGGCCGTCGCGAGCTTCGCCGGCGTGCTGCTCGTCGGCTACACAGGCGCGCGCCTGTTCAACCCGCTGTCGGGTTTCCTCGCGGCCGTCGTGCTGGCCAGCGCGCCGTACTGGAACCTGATGGGCCACTTCAACGCGCTCGACATGGGGCTCGCGTTCTGGATGGCGCTGTCGCTCTGCTCGCTGCTGCTCGCGCAGCGGCCCGGGCTGCGCCCGGCCGCAGTACGCGGCTGGATGTGGGCGTGCTGGGCCGCGATGGCGTTCGCGGTGCTGTCCAAGGGCCTCGTCGGCCTGATCCTGCCCGGCGCCGTGCTCGTGCTGTATACGCTGATCGCGCGCGACTGGGCGCTGTGGAAGCGCCTGTATCTCGTCAGCGGCCTCGTGATCTTCTTCGCGATCGTCACGCCGTGGTTCGTGCTGGTCCAGCAGCGCAATCCCGAATTCTTCAACTTCTTTTTCATCGTCCAGCAGTTCCGCCGGTACCTGACCCCGGAACAGAACCGCCCGGGCCCGCTGTACTACTTCGTGCCCGTGCTGCTGGTCGGCTTCCTGCCGTGGCTGTCGGTCGCGTGGCAGAGCATCCGCCATGCGCTGCGCATGCCGCGCCAGCCGAACGGCTTCTCGCCGATGCTCGTGCTGCTGATCTGGAGCGCGTTCATCTTCCTGTTCTTCAGCGCGTCGCACTCGAAGCTGATCTCGTACGTGCTGCCGGTCGCGCCGGCGCTCGCGCTGATCATCGGCGCTTACCTGCCGCTGATGACGGCCGAGCGCTTCCGCCGCCACCTGCTCGGCTACCTCGTGTTCTTCGTCGCCGCGGCGTTCGGGATCATCTTTCTCGCGTACCAGGGCGACGCCCGCACGCCGAACGCGCTGTACCGGGCGTTCCAGATGTGGCTGTACGCCGGCCTTGCGGTCTCGGCCGCGCTGACGCTCGCGGCCGCCTGGCTGAACCGCCGCGCGGGCGTGGCCGCCGCGCTCGCGGCGTTCGGCGCCGCGTGGCTCGCGTTCGGCACGATCGGCGGTACCGGGCACGACGAGTTCGGCCGCTACAGCTCGGGCGCGCTGCTGGCACCGGCCGTGCGCGCCGAACTGGCGAAGCTGCCGCCCGATACGCCGTTCTACTCGATCGAAATGCTCGATCACACGTTCCCGTTCTACATGGGCCACACGACGATCATGGTCCAGCGCCAGGACGAGCTCGCGTTCGGGATCTCGGTCGAGCCGAACAAGTGGGTCCCGACCGTCGGCGAATGGATCACGCGCTGGAAGCAGGACACCCATGCGCTCGCGATCATGCCGCCCGGTCAGTACGACGCGCTGGTCAAGGAAGGCGTGCCGATGCGCGTGATCGCGCGCGACAACCGCCGCGTGATCGTCGAGAAACCGCAATCGTAAGGACGTCCCCCGCATGAACCCCGTTTCGTTCGTCTGCATCGTCACCGGCGTGATGCTCAACGCCTGTGCGCAACTTCTGCTGAAAGCCGGCGTCAACGCCGTTGGACACTTCGAATTCAGCCGTGCGAACATCGTCCCGGTCGGCCTGAAGATCGCGACCCAGCTGCCGATCATCGGCGGCCTCGGCTGCTACGTGCTGAGCGTCGTGGTGTGGATCGTCGGGCTGTCGCGGGTCGACGTGTCGATCGCGTATCCGATGCTGTCGCTCGGCTACGTCGTCAACGCGTTCGCGGCGTGGTACCTGTTCGGCGAGGTGCTGTCGGTCCAGAAGCTCGTCGGCATCGGCATCATCCTGATCGGTGTGCTCGTGCTGGCGCGCAGCTGAGCGCGGCCCGCGCCGTTAAGCGTCCGCCTACAAAAAATCACGGTATGAATCCGCCAACCGGTGTTTAATGCCGGTTTCGGGCGGATCGCCCGACCCTTTTATTACACGCCATTACAGGCCCAACGCGTTCATGAGCCAGACTACCGCTCCGTTTCTGCCGTTCACCCGCCCCGAGATCGATGAGGAAACCATCCAGGGCGTCGTCGACGTGTTGCGCTCGGGCTGGATCACCACCGGCCCGCAGTGCCAGAAATTCGAGGCCGCGCTGTCCGAGTACTGCGGCGGCCGTCCGGTCCGCGCCTTCAATTCGGGCACCTGCACGCTCGAGATCGGCCTGCGCATCGCCGGCGTCGGCCCCGGCGACGAGGTGATCACGACGCCGGCGTCGTGGGTCTCGACCAGCAACGTGATCATCGAGACGGGCGCGACGCCCGTGTTCGCGGACATCGACCCCGTCACGCGCAACATCGACCTCGACAAGCTCGAGCAGGCGATCACGCCGCGCACCAAGGCGATCATCCCCGTGTTCCTGTCCGGCCTGCCGGTCGACATGGACCGCCTGTACGCGATCGCCCGCGCGCACAAGCTGCGCGTGATCGAGGATGCCGCGCAGGCGTTCGGCTCGACGTGGAACGGCAAGCGCATCGGCGCGATCGGCGACATCGTGTCGTTCAGCTTCCACGCGAACAAGAACCTGACGACGATCGAAGGCGGCGCACTCGTGCTGAACAACGACGACGAAGCGGTGCTCGCGCAGAAGTACCGGCTGCAGGGCATCACGCGCACCGGCTTCGACGGGATGGACTGCGACGTGCTCGGCGGCAAGTACAACCTGACCGACGTCGCCGCGCGCGTCGGCCTCGGCCAGTTGCCGCATCTCGAGCGCTTCACCGCGCAGCGCCGCGCGCTCGCCCGTGCGTATTTCGCCGCATTCGACGGCGGCGCGGCCGTGAAGCTGGGCCTCGGCCTGCCGGTCGCCGAATTCGAGAACGGCAACTGGCACATGTTCCTGGTCACGCTGCCGCTCGAGCGGCTGACGATCACGCGCGCCGAATTCATGGCGCAGATGAAGGAACGCGGCATCGGCACCGGCATCCACTACCCGGCGATCCATCTTTTCACGCTGTACCGTGCGCGCGGCTTCAAGGAGGGCATGTTCCCCCACGCCGAACGGTACGGCGCGTCGACCGTCACGCTGCCGCTGTTCACGCAGATGACGGAAGGCGACGTGCGTCGCGTGGTCGACGCCGTCAATCAGATTTGCGAACAATACGGAAAATAAGCGTACATGAGCCACCTTGAAGCACGCGCCGGGCATCCGGGCGCCGCGCATCTGGACGCCGGCCGGCCCGAAGTGTCGGTCATCATCCCCGTGTACAACGAGGAAGACGGCCTCGCCGCGCTGTTCGCGCGGCTGTATCCGGCGCTCGACGCACTCGACACGTCGTACGAAGTGATCCTGATCAACGACGGCAGCCGCGACCGCTCGGCCGCGATGCTCGCCGATCAGTTCCACGTACGGCCCGACACGACGCGCATCGTGCTGCTCAACGGCAACTACGGCCAGCACATGGCGATCCTCGCGGGCTTCGCGCAGTCGCGCGGCGAGATCGTCATCACGCTCGACGCCGACCTGCAGAACCCGCCCGAGGAAATCGGCAAGCTGATCGCGAAGATGCGCGAGGGCTACGACTACGTCGGCTCGATCCGCAAGCAGCGCCAGGACAGTCTGTGGCGTCGCAAGGCGTCGCAGATGATGAACCGGCTGCGCGAGCGCATCACGCGCATCAAGATGACCGACCAGGGCTGCATGCTGCGCGCGTACAGCCGCCGCATCATCGACACGATCAACGTGTGCGGCGAAGTCAACACGTTCATCCCCGCGCTCGCGTACACGTTCGCGCAGAGGCCGACCGAAATCGAGGTCGCACACGAGGAACGCTTCGCGGGCGAATCGAAATACTCGCTGTACAGCCTGATCCGGCTGAACTTCGACCTCGTGACGGGCTTCTCGGTCGTGCCGCTGCAGTGGCTGTCGTTCATCGGCGTGATCCTGTCGCTCGGCTCCGCCGCGCTGTTCGTGTTGCTGCTGGTACGCCGCTTCATCGTCGGCGCGGAAGTGCAAGGCGTGTTCACGCTGTTCGCGATCACGTTCTTCCTGCTCGGCGTGATCATCTTCGCGCTCGGCCTGCTCGGCGAATACGTCGGCCGCATCTACCAGCAGGTGCGCGCGCGTCCCCGCTACCTGATCCAGGCCGTGCTCGAGCAGCACGACGGCGTGCCGCCGGTGCCGGCCGCCGCGAACCGCCCGGGAGCCGTGCAATGAAGCCGCGCGCGGTCGTCTTCGCGTATCACAACGTCGGCGTGCGGTGCCTGCAGGTGCTGCTCGCGCGCGGTGTCGACGTCGCGCTGGTCGTCACGCACGAGGACAATCCGAACGAGAACATCTGGTTCGGCAGCGTCGCATCCGTCGCGGCCGAGCACGGCATTCCGGTGCTCACGCCGGCCGATCCCGCCGATCCGGCGCTGCGCCGCGCGGTGTCCGACGCGCGGCCCGATTTCATCTTCTCGTTCTACTACCGGCACATGCTGCCGGTGGACCTGCTCGCGATCGCGCCGCGCGGCGCGTACAACATGCACGGTTCGCTGCTGCCGAAATACCGGGGTCGGGTACCGACCAACTGGGCCGTGCTGAACGGCGAGACCGAGACCGGCGCGACGCTGCACGAGATGGCCGCCAAGCCCGACGCGGGCGCGATCATCGCGCAGACCGCGGTGCCGATCCTGCCGGACGACACGGCCGCGCAGGTGTTCGACAAGGTCACGGTGGCCGCCGAGCAGACGCTGTGGCGCGTGCTGCCCGCGCTGCTCGCGGGCGAGGCGCCGCACCTGCCGAACGATCTTGCGACCGGCAGCTACTACGGCGGGCGCAAGCCCGAGGACGGCCGCGTCGACTGGTCGAAACCGGCCGCACAGGTCTACAACCTGGTGCGCGCGGTCGCGCCCCCGTATCCGGGCGCCTTCACGGACGTCGACGGCGCCCGCTTCGTGATTGCGCGCGCGCGACTCGCGGCGCCCGGCAGCGCGGCAGCGGCCGCCGCGGCGGATTTGCCGCCCGGCCTGCACGTAAGCGATAATGCGCTATTCGGCGTCTGCGGCGACAGCCGCGCCCTATCCATTCTCGAACTCCGGCAGCAGCGCGACGGCAGCGAAACCGTCGTGACGCCCGCGGAATTCGCGCAGTTCATTCATTCTTCCCGTCATTCATGAAAGCAAAAAAAGTCCTGATCCTGGGTGTGAACGGCTTCATCGGCCATCACCTGTCGAAGCGCATTCTTGAAACCACCGATTGGGAAGTGTTCGGCATGGACATGCAGACCGACCGGCTGGGCGACCTCGTCAACCACGAGCGGATGCATTTCTTCGAAGGCGACATCACGATCAACAAGGAGTGGGTCGAGTATCACGTGAAGAAGTGCGACGTGATCCTGCCGCTCGTCGCGATCGCCACGCCGGCCACCTACGTCCAGCAGCCGCTGCGCGTGTTCGAACTCGACTTCGAGGCGAACCTGCCGATCGTGCGCTCGGCCGTCAAGTACGGCAAGCACCTCGTGTTCCCGTCGACCTCCGAGGTCTACGGCATGTGCTCGGACGAGCAGTTCGACCCGGACGCGTCGGCGCTCACCTACGGCCCGATCAACAAGCCGCGCTGGATCTACGCGTGCTCGAAGCAACTGATGGACCGCGTGATCTGGGGTTACGGGATGGAAGGCCTGAACTTCACGCTGTTCCGTCCGTTCAACTGGATCGGCCCGGGCCTCGACTCGATCTACACGCCGAAGGAAGGCAGCTCGCGCGTGGTCACGCAGTTCCTCGGCCACATCGTGCGCGGCGAGAACATCAGCCTCGTCGACGGTGGTTCGCAAAAGCGCGCGTTCACCGATATCGGCGACGGCATCAGCGCGCTGATGAAGATCATCGAGAACAAGGGCGGCGTCGCGTCGGGCAAGATCTACAACATCGGGAATCCGAAGAACAACTTCTCGGTTCGAGAACTCGCGCACAAGATGCTCGAACTGGCCGCGGAATTCCCCGAGTACGCCGATTCGGCCAAGCAGGTGAAGCTCGTCGAAACGACGTCCGGCGCCTACTACGGCAACGGCTATCAGGACGTGCAGAACCGCGTGCCGAAGATCGACAACACGATGCAGGAGCTCGGCTGGGCGCCGCAGGCGACGTTCGACGACGCGCTGCGCAACATCTTCGAAGCGTATCGCGGCCACGTCGCCGACGCGCGCGCGCTCGTCGAACAGCAAGGCTGACCGGGACGTTCGCTTGGCTCGTATCGTCCTCAAGATCGACGTCGACACGCTGCGCGGCACGCGCGAAGGCGTGCCGAACCTCGCGCGCATCTTCGATCGCTTCAATGCGCGCGCGACCTTCCTCTTCAGCCTCGGCCCGGATCACACCGGCTGGGCGTTGCGGCGGGTGTTCCGCCCGGGCTTCCTGAAGAAGGTGTCGCGCACGTCGGTGGTCGAACACTACGGCGTGAAGCAGCTGATGTACGGCGTGCTGCTGCCCGGCCCCGACATCGGCCGCCGCGCGATCGCCGACATGCGCGCGATTCACGAGGCCGGCTTCGAATGCGGGATCCACACGTGGGATCACGTGTATTGGCAAGACAACGTGCGCGTCCGCGACCGCGACTGGACCGCGCGTGAAATGCAGAAGAGTCATGCGCGCTTCATCGAGATCTTCGGCGCGCCGCCCGTCACGCACGGCGCGGCCGGCTGGCAGATGAACGATGCCGCGTTCGAGCAGATCGACGCGTGGGGGATGCGCTACGCATCCGACGGCCGCGGCCACTCGCCGTACCTGCCCGTCGTCGGCGGCCGCACGCTGTCGCATGTGCAAATGCCGACCACGCTGCCGACGCTCGACGAAGTACTCGGCATCGACGGCGTCGACACGCACAACGTCGCCGCGCACATCCTCGCGTTCACCGCAACCAATCCGCACGACCAGGTGTTCACGCTGCATGCGGAGCTGGAAGGCCAGAAGCTCGCGTCCGTGTTCGAGCAACTGCTCGCCGGCTGGCGTGCGCAAGGCCACACGTTCGCGACGATGGGCGACTACCACGCGACGCTGGACCGCGACTCGCTGCCATCGTACCCTGTCACGTGGGGCGAAATCCCCGGCCGCTCCGGCGAACTGATCGTCCAGCCCGACTGAGTTCGCGCGCGAGCCGGCGTCGCCGCTGCGCCCTTGCGGCGCGCTGCCGCGACGCCCGGCCGAACCGCGCCGCCGCAGCGGCGCCCTTCCATAACAACAGGAGAAACACGTGTCTGTCGAAGTTGACCGTCAAGTTCCCGATTTCACCGCACCGGCCACGGGCGGCGACATTTCGCTGTCCGACCTGAAGGGCAAGAAGCTCGTGCTGTACTTCTATCCGAAGGACAACACGCCGGGCTGCACGACCGAAGGGCTGCAGTTCCGCGATCTCTATCCGAAGTTCAAGAAGGCCGGTGCGGAAGTCATCGGCGTGTCGCGCGACAGCCTGCGCTCGCACGACAATTTCAAGGCCAAGCTCGAGCTGCCGTTCCCGCTGATCTCCGATGCCGACGAAGCGCTGTGCGCGCTGTTCGATGTCATCAAGATGAAGAAAATGTATGGCAAGGAAGTGCGCGGAATCGAGCGCTCGACGTTCCTGATCGACGCCGACGGCGTGCTTCGCCAGGCATGGCGCGGCATCAAGGTACCGGGTCACGTGGACGACGTGCTAAAGGCTGTACAAGCGCTTTGAGGCGCGTTATATTGGGCCGCAATGAATGCCAGTTCGCCCCATATTTCTCGTAGCTGCGCCCGTGCCCGTTGCAATGCTTCCCGGCACCTGACGCGCACGACGGCATCAGCCGAGCCGCATGTCCCTGTCGACGGGGCAGCGGCTTTTTTTATGGAACGCGCGCCGGCCCTCCCCGGTCCGGCCCTTACCGCATCGAGGAGCTGATCGACACTTAGGCGAACCGGCTAGACGAAATTCCTGTGCGCCACCGCGCGCAAACTGCATGCGTCTACGTCACGCAGGATGCGATCAGCGGCGCACGCCATGCGACACGATTCCTCCCGAGGGACACCATGCCTTTGCCTACTCCCCCCAGCAAGCTCGGCAGCCTGCTGCCGCCCGACGAATACAAGGCGAAAGCGCGGCCCGCGAAAGCCGCGAAGAAATCCGCCGAAGGGGACGCATCCACAGCCGGTGACTATGGTCCGGCCAGCGTGGCCCAACCGATGATCGAAGCCGCGAACACGGCCGCGCCGCTGCGCGCCGTCGCGTCTTCGGCGCCCGACGCCGCGAGCGCGCCCGCGCGCGGCCGCAAGACCCGACAGACGGCCGCGCTGCTGCAGCCGCTGCAGGCGCCTGCGGCCCCCGCGGCACCGGTCGTTGCACGCAACGACAAGCCGGCCGCCGGGAAACCGGCCGCCGCGCCCGCGCGCGATGCCGGCGCCGCGACGAAGTCGCGCAGCCGCAAGCCCGCCGAAGTCGAACAACAGAAACTGTTCGTGCTCGACACCAACGTGCTGATGCACGACCCGAGCAGCCTCTTCCGCTTCGAGGAACACGACGTCTATCTGCCGATGATGACGCTCGAGGAACTCGACAACCACAAGAAGGGGATGTCCGAAGTCGCGCGTAACGCCCGTCAGGTCAGCCGCACGCTCGACGCGCTGGTCGCCGACGGCGGCCCGATCTCGGACGGCATCCCGCTGTCGCGTCTCGGCAGCCGCGAGGCGGTCGGCCGCCTGTACTTCCAGACGAAGCTCGCCGACATCGCGCCCGTCGAAGGCTTGCCCGCAGGCAAGGCCGACAACCAGATCCTCGGCGTCGTGCGCGCGCTGCAGCGCGACCGGCCCGACCGCCAGGTCGTGCTGGTGTCGAAAGACATCAACATGCGGATCAAGGCGCACGCGCTCGGCCTGCCCGCGGAAGACTACTTCAACGACCAGGTCCTCGAGGATTCGGATCTCCTGTACAACGGCGTGCGCGAACTGCCGCAGGACTTCTGGACCAAGCATGCGAAGGGCATGGAGAGCTGGCAGGACACGAAGACGGGCACCACGTACTACCGCGTGACCGGCCCGCTCGTCGCGTCGATGCTCGTCAACGAGTTCGTCTATCTCGAGCCGCAGAACGGCGAGCCGACGTTCCACGCGATCGTCCGCGAGCTGAACGGCAAGACGGCGCTGCTGCAGACGCTGCGCGACTACAGCCACCACAAGAACAACGTGTGGGGCATCACCGCGCGCAACCGCGAGCAGAACTTCGCGCTGAACCTGCTGATGAACCCCGAGATCGACTTCGTCACGCTGCTCGGTCAGGCCGGCACCGGCAAGACGCTCGTCGCGCTCGCGGCCGGCCTCGCGCAGGTGCTCGACGACAAGCGCTACAACGAGATCATCGTGACGCGCGCGACCGTGCCCGTCGGCGAGGACATCGGTTTCCTGCCCGGCACCGAGGAAGAGAAGATGCAGCCGTGGATGGGTGCATTCGACGACAACCTCGAAGTGCTGCAGAAGACCGACGACGCGGCCGGCGAATGGGGCCGTGCCGCGACGCAGGAGTTGATCCGCTCGCGCCTGAAGGTGAAGAGCATGAACTTCATGCGCGGCCGCACGTTCGTCGACAAGTATCTGATCATCGACGAGGCGCAGAACCTGACGCCGAAGCAGATGAAGACGCTCGTCACGCGCGCGGGCCCCGGCACGAAGATCGTGTGCCTCGGCAACATCGCGCAGATCGACACGCCTTACCTGACCGAAGGCAGCTCGGGTCTGACCTACGTCGTCGACCGCTTCAAGGGCTGGGGCCACAGCGGCCACGTGACCCTCGCACGCGGCGAACGCTCGCGGCTCGCCGACTACGCGTCGGACATTCTGTAACGCGCACGCCGGCCGATCGGCCGGCTTTCGACGCCACGCGGCGCTCCATTCCCGGAGCGCCGTTTTTATTTGGGGTCGAAAACGAAGGTAATGCCTTGTCACGCAACAACGCAGTTTACGCGCGAAACTTCAAGTAAATTCTCAAGAATGGTTGCTTAAGCCCCGCTGGAGCGTCTACCATCGGGCCTATCTGTTGTCATACGATTCGCGAGCGCGCCGTGCTCGCCCGCCTTGCCATGCTTCGAATCTGGGTTTCCGTCGCCGTCGTCTCCCTGCTTGCGGCCTGTTCCAGCGTGCCGCCGCAGTCGGCATCGCGTTCCGCTACGGGCATGAAGATCACGACGCCGCGCGCATTCCCCGCGCCCGCCAATTTCCCGAAATTCGTCGACCACAGCGTCGGCCAGGAAGAAATCTCGATCCAGGCGATGAGCCTCGTCGGCGTCCCGTATCGCTGGGGCGGCAACACGCCGACGAGCGGCTTCGACTGCAGCGGGCTCGTGCGCTACGTGATCGGCCGCGCGGCCGATGTCAACCTGCCGCGCACGACTGCCGACATGAGCGGCCGCGGCGTATCGGTCGAACCCGACGAGATCGCGCCGGGCGATCTGATTTTCTTCAATACGACCGGACGGCCGCATTCGCACGTCGGCATCTACGTCGGCAAGCTGCGCTTCGTCAACGCACCGTCGACGGGCGGCACCGTGCGGCTCGACTACCTGACGAACCCGTACTGGGCCAAGCGATTCGACGGCATTCGCCGCGTCGCGCCGCCGCGCTCGGCCCCGACGCCGTTCGATGCGCCCACTTACGAGGCCAAGCGTGACGAGCCGCGTAATCCGCCGGCGGTCGCGGCCGCTCCGGTGGTCATGACGGCTGCCGTCGCACAGCGGCCGCCCGCGTATGCGGCGTCGCAAGCAAAAGCAACGCAGGCGCCGGCTCCGGCCATCCCGACCACGCCGGTCGTGACGGCCGCCGCAGTCGCACCGGCAGCACCGACCGCCGATCCGTACGAACCGCCGCCCCCGCGGATGCAGGCGGCCCAGCAGCAAGCCACGTCGGTGAATGACGGCGCAACCGCGATGGCGGCCAATGCAGCCCCGGCCGCGCCGGCGGAGGTCGGCACGCAGATTCCGACGACCGCGCTGACGGCCGCCCAGGCCGCCGCCTTCGATGCCGAACCGCCGTCCGCCACCGTGTCGACGCCCCCACGCAGCAACGAGCCCGTACAGGTATTGCGTGCATCGACGCAATCCGCACCCGTCAGCCCGCGCACCAGTACGGCGGACGATCCGATTGCACGGTTTGCGACCGGCAGTTACTGACCGTTTCCGATCGTCACGACGCTGGCGGCACCTGCCACCCTCCACCGCTTCGCCGCGACCTTCCGCCTCCCAAAAGAAAATGCGCCGCGGCCTTTCGGCTCGCGGCGCATTTCGCGTCGATCAGGCGGCGTCGGCGATCAGAAGATCTGGTGCCCGAGCCACCACCCGCCGGCCGCGAACAACGCGGCCGCCGGCAGCGTCAGCACCCACGCCCACACGATGTTGCCGGCGACACCCCAGCGCACGGCCGACAGCTTCTGCGTCGCGCCGACACCGACGATCGCGCCGGTGATCGTGTGCGTGGTCGACACGGGAATGCCGAGGAACGACGCGACGAACAGCGTGATCGCCCCGCCGCTTTCCGCGCAGAAACCGCCGACCGGCTTGAGCTTCGTGATCTTCTGGCCCATCGTGCGCACGATGCGCCAGCCGCCGAACAGCGTACCGAGGCCCATCGACAGGTAACACGCGCCGATCACCCACGCCGGCGGCGCATCGGCCGTCGCCGACGCGTAGCCGCTCGCGATCAGCAGCATCCAGATGATACCGATCGTCTTCTGTGCGTCGTTGCCGCCGTGGCCCAGGCTGTACAGCCCGGCCGACAGCAGCTGCAGCCGGCGGAAGCGCCGGTCGACCTTGCTGGGCGCGGTACGGAAATACAGCCACGACACGCCGAGCATGAACAGCGAACCGAGGATGAAACCGAGCAACGGCGAAATGAAGATGAACGCGATCGTCTTCAGCAGCCCGTCGATGTTCAGCGAGCTCCAGCCCGACTTCGCGAGCGCCGCGCCGACGAGGCCGCCGATCAGCGCGTGCGACGAGCTCGACGGAATCCCGTAGTACCAGGTGATCACGTTCCAGCCGATCGCGCCGACCAGCGCGCCGAATATGACGTAATGGTCGACGATGTCGGGGTCGATCGTGCCTTTACCGACGGTCTGCGCGACTTTCAGGTGGAAGATGAAGTACGCGATCACGTTGAACGCGGCCGCGAACACGACGGCCTGCTGGGGCTTCAGCACCCCGGTCGACACGACGGTGGCGATCGAGTTCGCCGCGTCGTGAAAGCCGTTCATGAAGTCGAATACGAGCGCGACGAGCACGAGCGCCGCGACCATCCATAGGGCGAGTTGTATCGAATGCATCGTGGTCCGCTCAGGCGTTTTCCAGCACGATGCCTTCGATGATGTTCGCGACGTCCTCGCACTTGTCGGTGATCTCTTCGAGCAGCTCGTAGATCGCCTTCAGCTTGATGAGCGTCTTCACGTCGTCTTCCTCGCGGAACAGCTTCGACATTGCCGCGCGCAGCACGCGGTCGGCCTCCGACTCCCAGCGGTCGATTTCCTCGCACTGCTTGAGGATCTGTGCCGACTGCTTCATGTCGGACAGCAAGCCGACGGCCTGCTGCACGTGCTGTGCCGACTGCGTGACGATGTGCGCGAGCTGGCTCGCCTCGGACGTGACGGACTGCACGTCGTACAGCGACACGGCCGTCGCGACGTCTTCCATCAGGTCGAGGATGTCGTCCATCGTCGTGATGAGCTTGTGGATCTCGTCGCGATCGAGCGGCGTGATGAAGGTCTTGTGCAGCAGATCGATCGCCTCGTGCGTGAGCTTGTCGGCGGCCTTCTCGGCGATTTGCACGTTTTGCTTGTGAATCTCGGCGTCGGCGAGATTGTCGATCAGCAGTTCGAGCTCGCGGCCACCGGAAACGATGTGCTTCGCGTGCGCGTTGAAGAGTTCAAAGAACTTGCCCTCGGTGGGCATGAATCGACCGAACATGGGATTCCTGAGAGATTGTCAAACTACTGTCACGAAAACGGGCGACATTGTACCGGTTTCGGTCGCGACGCGACGTGCGCATATGCGCACGCCGGGATTGGATACAACAATTGGCGAAATAGGTATTTACAACCGGCTTTACTCGCCGTAGAAGGTCTGCGCCCCGGCAAAATTGTCGAACTTCGTGTATTGCCCCAGGAACGTGAGCCGAACGGGCCCGATCGGACCGTTACGCTGCTTGCCGATGATGATTTCGGCCGTCCCCTTGTCAGGGCTGTCCGGATTGTAGACCTCATCGCGATAAATGAACAGGATCACGTCCGCATCCTGTTCGATTGCGCCCGATTCGCGCAAATCCGACATCACCGGGCGCTTGTTCGGACGCTGTTCGAGGCCGCGGTTCAACTGCGACAGCGCGATCACCGGCACGTCGAGTTCCTTCGCGAGGCTCTTCAGCGATCGCGAGATTTCGGAAATTTCGGTCGCGCGGTTCTCGCCCTGCGACGAACCCGACATCAGCTGCAGGTAGTCGACGATGATCAGGCCGAGCTTGCCGCACTGACGCGCCAGGCGTCGCGCGCGCGAGCGCAGCTCCATCGGGTTCAAGCCGCCCGTCTCGTCGATGAAGAGCTGCGCCTCGCTCATCTTCTGCACCGCGTGCGTCAGCTTCGGCCAGTCCTCGTCCGTCAGGCGGCCCGTGCGCATCCGGTGCTGATCGAGCCGGCCGATCGAGCCAAGCATACGCATCACGAGCTGGGTGCCCGGCATTTCCATCGAGAACACCGCGACCGGCAACCCGTACTCGACCGCGACATATTCGCCGATGTTCATCGAGAAGGCCGTGTTGTGCGTGACGACGTAATCGTCGGTCACGTACAGCCGAGACGGATGCGAAACCGAGATGCACTGCGTGGCGGTCCGGCGCGACGGCTCGATACCCGTAATCACCGGCAGCTTGCGGCGCGTCCGTCCGGCCGTCAGCCGCTCGCGCTTGCCCTCGAACAGGAACAGGTTCTGCGGATCCGGATGACTGATCGTGCAAATATAAGCCGTCGCACCGGCCTTGCGTTCGCCGTCGACCGTGAAGCTCGTCGCCTTTTCGGCAACCTGGCACCACGCACCGAGCGAACGCGCCAGTTCGCGCACGTCGCTCGCCAACTGCGCACTGGCGGTCGAATAACGCACCGTACCCCACGATTCGACCCAGCCATCCGCGTCGAGCAGCCCGCGCAACACATCCAGCCGCGTGTCCTTGTCCGCATCGAGGTAGAGACGCGGGATGAACTTGTCGTAGCTCGTCCTTCCCCACACACCGAGTTGCTCGAGCGCAGCCTTGAGCGGGTTGGCGGACGGCCGGGCCGCGGTGGCCGTCGACGGCCGGCGCTTGATGCGCCAGTCGTACTGGCCCGCGTATTCAAGTTCGAGCGACGCGTCGACACGCTCGCGCATCCGGTTCAACGTTTCCTCGGCCTTCACGCTGAAACGCACGGCAGTCCCGCCGAGCGCACCGTCGCCCAGCAGCGCGCCGAGTACCCACGGGTCAACCGGCAGCACCTCGCGATGACCAAACTCGCCGCTCGGCATGTCGATCCACAACCGGTTCCGGTAGCGTTCGCGCGTCAGCAACGTGCGAATCTCCGCGGTCGACAGCACACGGGGCTTTTCCCACTCGCGGAAATGGACGCACCACAGGTGTTCGTCGCAGCATTCGGCCGAACGCCCATCCGAAAAGCGGACCCGATACACCTGGCGTTCGCCCTGCGGGTAGATGCCGGTCACGATCGACGGTGCGCCGTCGACCGAAGCGAGCGCATCACCGACCGCCAGCTCGCCCATCGACTTCCAGCCCGTCAACGTCCTGACGCGCGCGTCGAGCGGCTGCGCCTTACCCATCGACGGGCGCCCCGCGACGATGATCAGTTCGCCGCCGTGCATCCCGGACGTCATCCGGTCGAGGTCGACGAAGCCCGTCGGCGTGCCGGTGACGTCGCTCGGGTTCGCGGTGTGGTACAGCGTGTCGATGCGCTCGACCACCTGCGTGAGCAGCGGGCCGATCTCGAGGAAGCCCTGGTTGCCGCGCGCGCCCTCTTCGGCGATCGAGAACACCTTCGACTCGGCTTCGTCGAGCAGCTGGCGGACTTCCTTGCCCTGCGGATTGAACGCGTCGGCCGAGATCTCGTCGGCGACCGACACGAGCCGGCGCAGCACCGCGCGATCACGCACGATTTCCGCGTAGCGGCGGATGTTCGCCGCGCTCGGCGTGTTCTGCGCGAGGGCGTTCAGGTAAGCGAGCCCGCCGACGTCGTCGGCCTTGCCGGACGTGGTCAGCGCTTCGTACACGGTCACGACGTCGGCCGGGCGTGTCGACGCGATCAGGCGGCCGATGTGCTCGTAGATGATCCGGTGGTCGTAGCGGTAGAAGTCGCCTTGCGACAGGAAATCGGCAATCCGGTCCCAGGCCGCGTTGTCGAGCAACAGGCCGCCGAGCACCGACTGCTCGGCTTCGACCGAATGCGGCGGGACTTTCAGCGATTCGATTTGGGGATCTTGCGGCGCGTTCATGGGTTGGGATTATCGCGAATAGATGGCGGCAGCGCTACCACCGCTTGCCGGCGAGCGGGCAATAAAAAAGGCAGGCCCCGGTTACCCGGGCGCCTGCCCTTGTCCGGACGGCGGAAGCCGCCCGGCAAGCTTGCGTCTACGCTTACGCGTGGTCGCCGATCACGTTGATCGTGACGTCGACGACGACGTCCGTGTGCAGCGCGACTTGCACGTTGTGCTCGCCGATCATCTTCAGCGGGCCTTCCGGCATGCGCACTTGCAGCTTCTCGACTTCGTAGCCTGCCTTCTTCAGCAGTTCAGCGACGTCGCCGTTCGTGACCGAGCCGAACAGACGGCCGTCGACGCCCGACTTCTGCGTGATTTCGAACGACTGGCCGTTCAGCTTCTCGCCGACTGCCTGCGATGCGGCCAGCTTTTCAGCCGCGATCTTTTCGAGTTCAGCGCGGCGCACTTCGAATTCGGCGATCGCTTCCTTCGTTGCACGGCGAGCCTTGCGGTTCGGGATCAGGAAGTTGCGAGCGTAACCGTCCTTGACCTTGACGATATCGCCGAGGTTACCCAGATTGGCGACTTTTTCCAACAGAATGATTTGCATTCGAATTCTCCTTATTGCGTCGCCTGATTACGCCTTGTGCTGATCGGTGTACGGCAGCAGCGCGAGGAAACGCGCACGCTTGATGGCCGTATCCAGCTGACGCTGATAGTGCGCCTTCGTACCCGTCAGACGAGCCGGCGTGATCTTGCCGTTTTCGCCGATGAAGTCCTTCAGCGTTTCCGTGTCCTTGTAGTCGATCTGCTCGACGCCTGCAGCCGTGAAACGGCAGAACTTCTTGCGCTTGAAGAGCGGGTTTTGTTGCTGACGACGCTTGTCGAATTTCTTACCAGTCGGGCGGGCCATGATTTCAGTCCTTTCCTGTGTCCTGCAATGCAGTGATGTGAAACACCAAGGTTCTCGCGTTGCGGCTTTTCTTGGCCAGGAAGCCCGTGAACAGCGTTTCGACGCCCATTTCACGACTTTCCAGCTTGCCGCTCGCCTCACCGGCCGCCACCGCCTCGATCGTCATTTCGACCTGACGGGGAATGCCTGCTTCGACGACTTCCGTGCGGTGATGCAACGTGGCGCTTGCGATCGGAACACCGGCCGGCGTATATCGCACCGGTGCGCGTTCGACGACGCTCGCCGTCAATTGCAACCTGTTCACGTGAGTGGCGCGCTCCTTGGTGGCTTAATGAGTGACGAACTTAAGCCTGCGCTTCGGCCGGCTGAGCTGCAGCCGCCTTCTTGGCTTCTTCGCGCTGAACTTCCTTCATCATCGGCGACGGGCCGGTTTCGGCCTTCTTCATCTTGACGATGAGGTGACGCAGCACGGCGTCGTTGAACTTGAACGCGTGTTCGAGTTCGTCGAGCGTCGTCTGGTCGCACTCGATGTTCATGCAGACGTAGTGAGCCTTCGCGAGTTTCTCGATCATGTAGGCCAGCTGGCGACGGCCCCAGTCTTCGACACGGTGGATCTGGCCGCCGTGCGTCGTGATCGTGGTCTTGTAACGCTCGATCATCGCGGGCACCTGCTCGCTTTGATCCGGGTGCACGATGAATACGATTTCGTAATGACGCATTACACACTCCTTGTGGATTAAAGCCACCCGGGCGTCTGAACCGGTGTGGCAAGTGAGAAGCGGAAGATTCTAACCCGGTTACGGGGTGCATGCAAGGCCAATCGACAACCGGCCAGCGGATTCGGCCGTGTTTTCAAAGACTTGAACGGGCTGCCGGGGCACGCACTCTCAGTTCGGCCTCTCGGCGGCCGGGGTCGGAACGTCCGCGCGCCGCCCGCCGCCGCTGCGGTCATTCATTCGCTGGGCGTGCCGGCGAGCCGCGCGTCGAGCGCCGTCCGGAACGCCGCGAGCGCCGCCGGCTCGGCGTCGGTCACGGCCCACCACGTCATCCCGGCCGCGTTCCAGCGGTCGAGCGCATAGCCCTGCGACACGGTCGTGTACGGGGCAGCCGGCCGCTCCCCGGCCGGCTGCACGTAGACATCGACCACGTGTTGCCGGTGGCGGTAGACGAGCACCGCGACGCGGCGCCGCCCGACGTAGTCGAGCCGGCCGCCGACCAGCGCGAAGCCGCTCTTGGCAAGATCCTCGACCGGCGGCGCATAGTCGAGCCGGCCGTTGAACCACGGCTTGACCGTGTGCTGGTCGGTCGAGATCACGTCGATGTCGCGCGCCGACAGGTCGGCCCGCACGTGGCTCGCGACCAGCTCGTCGACCGTCCGGTCAGTGTCGGCGTGGCGGGCCGACCATGCCATTCCGCCGGCCGCCGCGACCGCCATCAGCAACGCGACACCCCAGCCGAGCCCCGGCAACGCAGCTACGCGCGGCCTGGTGCCGGGGCCGGCCGGCCCCGGTCGGGCCGACCCGCCGCGCCCGGCCAGCCAGGAAAACCAGTCGCGGCCGCGCGGCCGCCGCGGCGCAGGCCGGGACTCAGGCCGGGACTCAGGCTGCGGCTCAGCCCGCGACGGCTCGTGAGCAGGCGCGTCGGCCGCTGCCGGCAGGCTCGCGAGGATGCTCGCCCGCAGCGCGTCCGGCGCGCGGTGATAATCGGCCTGCCGCACGGCCTGCACCAGCGTGACGATCCGCGCGCGTTCACGGCGGCACGCGTCGCACCCTTCGACATGCTGCTGGACCCGCAACGCATCGGGCGCCGACAGCTCGCGGTCGACGTCCGCGTCCAGCAACGCTCGCGCTTCGTTACAGTCCATCGATAGCCTCCGATGCGGTTCCGCCCGCCGGCGCTCGGCCCGGCCGGCCTTCGGTCGCCGGCGCGCCGCCCAGCAGCGCGGCGAGCTTGCGCCGGCCGCGCGCGAGCCGCGACATCACCGTGCCGACCGGCACGTCCGCGATCGCCGCGATCTCGCGGTAGCTCAGGTCCTCCATCTCGCGCAGCACGAGCACCTCGCGGTATTCGGGCGGCAGCTTCGCGAGCGCCGCATTCACGAGCCGCACGTTCTCGCCGCGCAGCAGGTGCGCGAGCGGGTCCTCCGTCGCCGGCTGCCAGTCGTCCGGGACGTCGGCGTCGTCGAGCGTGTCGGGCAGCGCGACCTCGTGCGCATGCGTGCGCCGCCGCCATTCGGTGTACCAGGTGTGGCGCACGATCGTCAGTAGCCACGGCCGCGCGTTGTCGCCGCGACACGAATCGACGAAGCGCAGTGCGCGCATGCACGCATCCTGGACGATGTCGTCCGCATCGCCGGCGCTGCCGCTCAGCCAGCGCGCGAGGTTGTAGGCGGCGTCGAGATGCGGCAGCACGAGCGCGCGAAACCGCTCGCCGCGCGCGAGCGCATCGTCCGCCGCCCGTTCATCGACCGCCTGTCCGGCTTGCCCCACATGGCCTCCCTGGTCCCGGCGGCCGACGCCGCGCCCGTTCCGCGCACGGCGCCCGGACAGACCGGCAACGTGCGCGCTCGATGACCTTACCGCCGCTGCGTCGAGTTTATTCCCGCGCGGCACGCATGAAGCGTAAAAAATCGCCGGACGGTCAGGCGGGCCGCCCGTTACGGCGTGGTGCTCCAGTAGCCGGGGCGCGCATACGCTTCGCGCAGGTAGTCGATGAAATAGCGCACGCGCGCCGGCACGTAGCGCTGCTGCGGGTAGACCGCGAGGATGTCGTAGTCCGGCAGCGCATAGTCGTCGAGTACGGTCTCGAGCTCGCCCGTTTCGAGTTGCGCGGCGATTTCCCACGTCGAGCGCCAGCCGAGCCCGAGCCCCTCGGCCACCCAGCGGTGCAGCAACTCGCCGTCGTTGCAGTCGAGATTGCCGGTCACGCGCATCGTCGCGATCTTGCCGTGGCGCTGGAAATACCAGCCGCGGTTCTGCCCGCCCTGCAGGTTGAACGCCAGGCAGTTGTGTTTCAGCAGGTCGTCGAGCGACTTCGGGCGGCCGTGCAGGCGGAAATAGTCGGGCGTGCCGCACACCACGCGCCGGTTCGACGCGAGCTTCACCGCGACGAAATTCGGATCGACCGCGCCGCCGATCCGGATCGACAGGTCATAACCCTCGCGCACGAGATCGACGACGCGATCGGTCAGGTTGAACGACAGCTGCATTTCCGGCTTGTCGGCGAGGAAGCCCGGCGCGTGCGGCGCGACGTGCTTGCGCCCGAACGCGGCCGGCGCCGACACGATCAGGTGGCCGCTGACCGCGCGCCGGCCGGCGGCGAGCTCGTTCTCGGCCTGATCCCATTCGGACAGCAGCCCGCGGCAGCGCTCGAGGAACGCGGCGCCCTCCTCGCTGACGACCAGCCGCCGCGTCGAGCGGTACATCAGCTTCACGCCGAGGCGCTTCTCCAGCGCGTCGATGCGCCGCCCGAGCACCACCGGCGACACACCTTCCTCCAACGCCGCCGCCGCGAGGCTGCCGGCATCGGCCACCCGCACGAACGTCTCGATCTGCTTGAAACGATCCATCTCCTGTCTCCGTCCCGCCTCCGACACCAGCGGGAAGCCCCGCCCGGCCGTCATTCCATACTTTTAGTTTCGAAATAAGCGACTTCGGCTGATCTTATCAAACCTTTCCTGCATCCCTAAAGTGTCCTCAACAGACCGATTCGCAAGATTCAACTATCCAAGGAGACATTCATGGCCAAGATGAGAGCCGTCGACGCAGCCGTACTCGTACTCGAGAAGGAAGGCATCCAGACCGCGTTCGGCGTGCCGGGCGCCGCGATCAATCCGTTCTACTCGGCCATGCGCAAGTCGGGCGGCATCAGCCATGTGCTGGCGCGCCACGTCGAAGGCGCATCGCACATGGCCGAAGGCTTCACGCGTGCCGCCCCCGGCAACATCGGCGTGTGCATCGGCACGTCGGGCCCCGCCGGCACCGACATGATCACCGGCCTCTATTCCGCGTCCGCCGACTCGATTCCGATCCTCGCGATCACGGGCCAGGCGCCGCGCGCGCGTCTCTACAAGGAAGACTTCCAGGCCGTCGACATCGAATCGATCGCGAAACCGGTCACGAAGTGGGCCGTCACCGTGCGCGAACCGGCGCTCGTACCGCGCGTGTTCCAGCAGGCGTTCCACCTGATGCGCTCGGGCCGCCCGGGCCCCGTGCTGGTCGACCTGCCGATCGACGTGCAGCTCGCCGAAATCGAATTCGACATCGACACGTACGAACCGCTGCCGGTCTACAAGCCCGCGGCCACCCGCGCGCAGATCGAGAAGGCGCTCGCGATGCTCAACGACGCGGACAAGCCGCTGATCGTGTCGGGCGGCGGCGTGCTCAACGCGGCAGCCGAAGACCTGCTCGTGCAGTTCGCCGAAACGGTCGGCGTGCCGGTGATCCCGACGCTGATGTCGTGGGGCGCGATTGCCGACGACCACCCGCTGATGGCCGGCATGGTCGGCCTGCAGACGTCGCACCGCTACGGCAACGCGACGCTGCTCGCGTCCGACTTCGTGCTTGGCATCGGCAACCGCTGGGCGAACCGCCACACGGGCAGCGTCGAGGTCTATACGAAGGGCCGCAAGTTCGTGCACGTCGATATCGAGCCGACGCAGATCGGCCGCGTGTTCGGCCCGGACCTCGGCATCGTGTCCGACGCGAAGGCGGCACTCGAACTGTTCGTCGCGGTGGCGCGGGAATGGAAGGCCGCCGGCAAGCTCAAGGACCGCAGCGCGTGGGTCGCCGACTGCCAGGCACGCAAGCGCACGCTGCAGCGCAAGACGCACTTCGACAACGTGCCGGTCAAGCCGCAACGCGTGTACGAAGAGATGAACAAGGTGTTCGGCCGCGATACCTGCTACGTCAGCACGATCGGCCTGTCGCAGATCGCCGCCGCGCAGTTCCTGCACGTGTTCAAGGCACGCAACTGGATCAACTGCGGCCAGGCCGGCCCGCTCGGCTGGACGATCCCCGCGGCGCTCGGCGTGCGTGCAGCCGACCCGAGCCGCCCGATCGTCGCGCTGTCCGGCGACTACGACTTCCAGTTCATGATCGAGGAGCTCGCGGCCGGCGCGCAATTCAAGCTGCCGTACGTGCACGTCGTCGTGAACAACTCGTACCTCGGGCTGATCCGCCAGGCGCAGCGCGCGTTCGACATGGACTACTGCGTGCAGCTCGCGTTCGACAACGTGAACGCGCCGGAACTGAACGGTTATGGCGTCGACCACGTGGCCGTCGCGGAAGGCCTCGGCTGCAAGGCGCTGCGCGTGTTCAAGCCGGAAGAGATCGAGCCGGCGCTGCGCCAGGCGCAAACGCTCGCGGAAGAGTTCAGCGTGCCGGTGGTCGTCGAAGTGATCCTCGAGCGCGTGACGAACATCTCGATGGGCACCGAAATCGACGCGATCAACGAGTTCGAGGATCTCGCCGAAAAGGCCGAACACGCACCGACCGCGATCTCGATGCTCGACTGAACCGACTGAACCGCAAGACTTTTTTGACTGACCGACCGAAGAGGCTTAGCTCATGCCGAAGTTTGCTGCAAACCTGACCATGCTGTTCAACGAAGTGCCGTTCCTCGACCGCTTCAAGGCGGCCGCGGACGCGGGCTTCGACGCCGTCGAGTTCCTGTTCCCGTACCCGTACGCGAAAGAGGAACTCGCCGAGCGGCTCGAGACGCACCGCCTGCGCCTCGTGCTGCACAACCTGCCCGCCGGCAACTGGGACCAGGGCGAGCGCGGCATCGCGTGCCTGCCCGATCGCGTCGGCGAATTCCAGGAAGGCGTCGGCCGTGCGATCGAGTACGCGAAGGCGCTGAAGGTGCGTCAGCTGAACTGCCTCGTCGGCATCCCGTCGGCGAGCACGGCGCGCGACAAGACGTTCGTGACGATCGTCGACAACCTGCGCTTCGCCGCCGACGCACTGAAGCGCGAAGGTATCCGCCTGCTCGTCGAGCCGTGCAATAGCTTCGACATCCCGGGCTTCGCGCTGAACCGCTCGTCGGAAGGGCTCGACGTGATCCGCGCGGTCGGCTCGGACAACCTGTTCCTGCAGTACGACATCTATCACATGCAACGCATGGAAGGCGAACTGGCCGCGACGATCGAACGCAATCTCGCGTCGATCGGCCACGTCCAGCTCGCGGACAACCCGGGCCGCAACGAGCCGGGCACCGGCGAGATCAACTATGCGTTCCTGTTCGCGCTGCTCGACCGGCTCGGCTATGCCGGCTACGTCGGCTGCGAATACAAGCCCCGTACCACCACGACGGAAGGCCTCGGCTGGCTGCAAAGCGTGGCCGGCTGCGCACCGGCCTCGGCGCGTCGCGCCGCCTGAATCGCACCCTTCCCGTTTTCAGCCCCATAGGAGACTTTCACATGGCAACCATCGGTTTCATCGGCCTCGGCATCATGGGCGCGCACATGGCGCGCAACCTGCTCAAGGGCGACCATCAACTCGTCGTGAACGGCGCGTTCCCGGTCCCGGACGACCTGCGCGCGAGCGCCAAGGTCGTCGCGAACTCGACCGAAGTCGCGCAGCACGCGGACATCATCATCTCGATGGTGCCGGACACGCCGGACGTGCGTAACGTGCTGTTCGCCGACGACGGCGTCGCGAAGGGCCTGACGGCCGGCAAGCTCGTGATCGACATGAGCTCGATCTCGCCGCTCGACACGCAGGCGTTCGCGAAGCAGATCAACGCGCTCGGCTGCGACTACCTCGACGCGCCGGTGTCCGGCGGCGAAGTCGGCGCCCGTGAAGCGACGCTGACGATCATGGTCGGCGGCCCGGAGAAGGCGTTCGAACGCGCGAAGCCGCTGTTCGAGAAGATGGGCAAGAACATCACGCTCGTCGGCGACAACGGTGCGGGCCAGACCTGCAAGGTCGCGAACCAGATCATCGTCGCGCTGAACATCGAAGCCGTTGGCGAAGCGCTGCTGTTCGCCGCCCGCTCGGGCGCCGATCCGGAGCGCGTGCGCCAGGCGCTGATGGGCGGCTTCGCCGCGTCGCGCATCCTCGAAGTACACGGTGCGCGGATGACCAAGCGCACGTTCGACCCGGGCTTCCGCATCGAGCTGCACCAGAAGGACCTGAACCTCGCGCTCGACGGCGCACGCAAGCTCGGCCTTGCGCTGCCGCACACCGCGAGCGCGCAGCAGCTGTTCAGCGTGTGCGCATCGCACGGCGGCAAGGCATGGGATCACTCGGCGCTCGTGCGCGCGCTCGAGATCATGTCGAACTTCGAGATCGGCCAGACGCCGGCCGCGTAACGCGGATGTCGCAACGCGCGTTTCCGCTGCGATCGCGGACGCGCGCGACGCATACACGCGATTCGGCCGCGGCCGGTCGCATCGATGCGCGACGCACGCGCGCATCACGGTGGGGCGCCCCGCCCCGCATCGCCAACGGCATGCGGGACGGGGCGAAAAACGCCGCTCTGGGCTGAGAGCGGCGTGGTGGGGTCCGCAGCGGCACCCGGCGGCGCCGGGGAAGCCTTGGTCGGTCAGACGTCGTCGTCGGGTGTCCGCCTGTCGGATTTCGCGTATTACATTTCTTTACGTTCGAGCGTGCGATTTTTCATGCAATCGTCGCGTTGAACGCCTACACTTTCGCCACGCCTTTCGAGAAAACCGCCGCGCCTGCGCGCCCCTTCCCGGGCCCGCACCCAGCGCGGTGTTTTTTTCGCCACTTCACGGCGCGTTTTCTTTTCAACCACCTAAGGAGTGCAACGATGGGTCTTCTTTCGTTTATTAAAGAGGCGGGTGAAAAACTGCTGGGTCACGCCGATGCACAGGCAGCGGAAGATCCGAATGCCGCGAACCAGACTGCCGCCGATGCAATCAAGAATTACATCAGCTCGCAAGGTCTCGACACGTCGAACCTGACCGTCGCGTTCGACGGCGCATCGCGCACCGTCACGCTGTCGGGCAGCGTCGCCGATCTCGACACGAAGGCGAAGGTCAAGGTCGCGGCCGGCAACGTGCAGGGTGTCGCGGGCGTCAACGACGACGATCTGCAGCCGGACGATCCGGAAGTGCAGTACCACGACGTGAAGCCGGGCGACACGCTGTCGGCGATCGCCAAGGAAGTGTACGGCGATGCGAACAAGTATCCGGTGATCTTCGAAGCGAACAAGCCGATGCTGTCGAGCCCGGACCGGATCTACCCGGGCCAGAAGCTCGTGATTCCGCCGCAGTCCTGAGCATTCGCGCCGCACTGACGCAAAAATGGCAGGCCATTGGCCTGCCATTTTTTTATGCCTTCTACGCGCCGCCCGAGCGGCGCGCCATCGGTCACAGCGTGTCGAATGCGCGTTGCAATGCGTCGCGCTCGCGAATGCCGTTCGCGAGCGCGAGCATCAGCAGCACGCGCGCCTTGAACGGGTGCAGCGAGCCCGCGCTCACGAAACCGAGCGCATCGTCGCTCGCGGCGCCGTTGCGCATCACGTGACCCGAACCGACGCGCGATGCACGGACCACGGCCACGCCCGCGTTCACCGCATCGGCGAGCGCCGTCTGCAGCGTCGCATGGATCGACCCGTTGCCGGTGCCCGCGACGACGAGGCCGCGCACGCCGGCCGCGACGAGCGCGTCGACGGCCGTGCGGGTCACGCCCGCATAGCTCGCGACGACTTCGACCGGCGGCCAGGTCGGCGCGATCGCCAGCTGCGTGTCGCGCGTGCGCGTGACACGGCGGGCGAATTCGACGCGGCCGTCCTGCAC
>NZ_JACFYV010000063.1:0-32768 GCF_016759955.1 Burkholderia sp. KCJ3K979 | reverse complement strand
CCGCCGACAGCGACGTGCGGATGCCCGGCACCGCGATCCGGTCGGACGACGTGAAGTCGCGCAGCGATGCGAGGCCCGCGCGGTTCGCGTTCAGCGACAGCGACGTGGTCGACAGCCCGCTGATGCCGATCACCTCGACGTTCGGAATGCCGCGCGCCCGCGCCCACAGCTCGATGAAACCCGGCGCGCCGGCGCCCGCGAAATCGAGCGTGCCGGCCATCATCGCGTCGTTGACGGAATTGCCGCCGTCGAGCAGTACCCATTCGACCGCGACGTCGCGCACGCCGTGACGCGCCGCGTGCCGCTCGAAGAGCCGCTGCTTCTCCATCACGAGCAACGGCAGGTACAGCACGCCATAGCCTTTGGAGATCCGCACCGTGCGCGGCTTCGCGCGCACCAGCGCCGGCGCCCCGAGCCCGCCCAGCACGCCGAGCCCGGCTGCGATCAACGCGCGGCGGCGCGGCGACGTCGTCATGCGCGTGCCGCCGTGCGGCCGACGGCCAGCGGCCACGCGCAGGCCGGCGTGGCGCCGTGGCGCGCGTTCGTCGTGCCCGTGACATGCTGCATGTTGCCGTCTCCTTGAATATTTCTGGTATTAATGCCGTCCTTGCATCCTGCTTCCGGCTCGACACAGGTTATCGGCCGAGTCTGAGAAAATGCTGACATCCCGGCCCCGGGAAAACCCCTAATTCACCTACCTGCAAACGGCACCATGCGCATTCTCGTCGTGGAGGACGATGCCGAAATCGGCGCGGCGATCCGCAGCCGGCTGGCCCGGCTCGGCCACGCCGTCGATCTCGAAACCGACGGCGCGACCGCGAACGGGCTGCTGCGCGTCGAGCGCTTCGATCTCGTCGTGCTCGATGCGAACCTGCCCGGCATGGACGGCTTCACAGTGCTGCGCCACCTGCGCGCGTCGGGCAGCACGACGCCCGTGCTGCTCGTCACCGCGCGCTCGGCGATCGACGACCGCGTGAGCGGCCTCGGCCTCGGCGCCGACGACTACCTCGTGAAGCCGTTCGACTACCGCGAACTCGACGCGCGCGTGCAGGCGCTGCTGCGCCGCAACAGCGGCCACGCGAACGACGTGCTGACGCTCGGCGGACTCGTGATCGACCGCAGCAGCCGCCTCGCCGAACTCGACGGCCAGCCGCTGTCGCTGTCGCGCCAGGAATTCGCGCTGCTCGAAATCCTCGCGAGCCGCCCGCAGCGCATCTTCTCGAAGGAAGAACTGCTGAACCAGTTGTTCAGCTTCGGCAACGAGCCGACCGCGAACGCGGTCGAGCAATACGTGACGCGCGTGCGCAAGAAGCTGCAGGGCAGCTCGGTCGAGATCCGCACCGCCCGCGGAATGGGGTATCAGATTGCCGCGCATTGACTGGTTCCCGAAGACGCTGTTCGGGCGCACGCTGCTGTTCATCGCGCTCGTCGTCGCGACCGGCGCGCTCGCGCTCGCGGCGATCGCGCGCTACTACGCGGGCGTCGCCGCCGAACGCGCATACGATCAGTTGCTCGCCGGCGCGTCGATCCAGGTCGCGGAAAACCTCTACGTGCAAGGCGGCGTGCTCGCGCTGAACCCGCCGGTGGCCGCGCTGTCGACGCTGTCGCGCTACGACCTCGTCTACTACAAGGTGGTCGATTCGCGCAGCGTGGTCGTGGCCGGCTACCACGATCTCGCGAACCCCGCGACGCTCGCCGCCGCCAAACAGGGTCCGGCGTTCGCGAATGCCGTCTATCAGGGGCATCGGGTCCGCACCGCGACGATCGCGCGCTACATGCCCGAGGAAAGTACGCCGGGCTGGGCGCTCGTGACGGTTGCGCAGACAACCAACGCGCGCCAGCAACTGACGAATGACATGAGCTTCAAGGTGTGGACATTGATCCTGCTGATGAGCGTGCTCGCAATCGGCGCAAGCGGCCTCGCGATCCGGCGCGGCCTGCGCCCGCTCGCGCAGATCGGCGCGATCATCGCCGCGCGTGACCCGGCCGACCTGCGACCCGTGGCCGTCGATACGCCGAGCGAAATCGACGCGATCATCGGGTCGATCAATGGCTTGATGCACCGCCTCGCCGAGCGGATCAACGCGATGCAGCGCTTCATCGCCGACGCCGCACACCAGATGCGCACGCCGCTCGCGCGGCTCGACGCGCAGATCGAGCTGCTCGACGGCGAATCCGATCCCGCGCGTCACGCGGCGCGGCTCGATGCGCTGCGTGCGACCTCGTCGGACGTCGGCCGGCTCACCGGGCAGTTGCTCAATCACGCGATGGTGATTCATCGCACCGAGGCCGTGCCGCTGCAACCGGTCGACCTCGTCGCGCTCGCGAAAGAGGTCCTGGGCCGCACGATTCCGCTCGCGGGCGAGCGCGATGTGGCCGTTGCGTTCGCGAGCGACGCGCCGCATGCGTGGATAGACGGCGATGCGATCAGTCTTCAGGAAGCACTGTCGAACGTGCTGCACAACGCGCTGCTGCATGGGCATGCGGATGACATCGTCGTGGCGGTCGCGACCATCGGTAACGCGGATCAATCGGTGACGCTGACCGTCACCGACAACGGGCGCGGGATACCGCGCGAGCACTGGGACGCGGCGTTGCAACCGTTCGTGCGGATCGCGCCGGACGGCAGCGAGCGGCGCACGGGGTCCGGCCTCGGGCTCGCAATCGTGCAGGAAGTGATGAAGGCGCACGGCGGGCGCGTGGGGTTCGCGTTTCCCCATGCGGGCGGGTTTGCGGTGGTGTTGACGTTTCCGCGTGCGGCGGCGAGGCACGCTGCAAGCGACGCTTAAGCAACCTCAGACCCGGCGCACGCACGCTCGATTGAATTCCACCGCGGCGACACGCGTTCAGTCGTCGCTGTCCCGATCGTCGTCGGCGTTGCGCTGCGCATACCGCGCCACCCGTTGATCCAGTTCGTCATACTGGCGGTCGCAGAACAACCGGCACAACGCATCGACGTCGACGCGCTTCCTGACGTCGATCGTGTCGACGTGCTGCTCCAGCTTGCCCTTGCCGATGCCGAACAACCCCTTCTTGATCCGCATGGACACCGCATTCAGCTGGAAGCCGTCCGAATGCGCATCCGTCAACGCAGTCACCCACAGCTCACGCTGATCGTCGGCATGCTGCAGCACGAGCGCCGGCAGCGGGCCGTCCTGCGTCTCGTTCCATTCGACGTGCTGGGCCACCCAAGGGAACGCATCGAACGCATGAACGAACGATGCATAGTCGGTCGCGCTCTGCTGATCGAGTTGATTGAAGTCGTAGCCGACTTTCTGGATGGAATAGGTCAACATGGCGCGGTGCTCTCCGTGGTGTCGATCGCGACAGAACGCCAATCTACTCCACATTCGACAGCGCTTGGCAGCACCTGCTTGACCCGCCTACACCGCCACCGCCTCCCCGCCGAGATACGCATCGCGCACGCGCTCATCGTCGAGCAGTGTTTTCGCCGGTCCTTCCAGCACGACGCGCCCCGTCTGCAGCACGTACCCATAGTGAGCGATCTCCAGCGCGAGGCTCGCGTTCTGCTCGACCATGAACACCGTCACGCCCTGCTTGTTGATCGCGTCGATCAGCTCCAGCACCTTGTCGACGTAGAGCGGCGACAGCCCCATCGTCGGCTCGTCCATGCAGATCAGTTTCGGCCGCGCCATCAGCGCACGCGCCATCGCGAGCATCTGCTGCTCGCCGCCCGACAGCGTGCCCGCGCGCTGCGCGAGCCGTTCACGCACACGCGGAAACAGGTCGAGCACGCGTTCGTAGTCTTCGCTCACCTCCACGCGATCGCCGCGCGTGTACGCGCCCATCAGCAGGTTCTCGCGCACGCTCATGTCGCCGAACAGACGCCGCGCCTCGGGCACGGCCGCGATCCCGCGCCGCACGCGCTGCGGCGTCGCGAGCGCCGTCACGTCGTCGCCGTCGAAACGCACGACGCCGCGCTTCGGCCGCATCAGCCCGAGAATCAGCTTCATCGTCGTCGACTTGCCGCTCGCGTTACCGCCGAGCAGGCTGACGATCTGCCCGCGGCCGACCTCGAAGTTCACGTCGAAGTGCACCTGCACCGGTCCGTAGAACGTGTCGAGATGTTCGAGTTTCAGCAGCGCGTCGGTCATGGTCGTATCAGGCACGGAAGATTGCACGGTCATGCGGCCGCCTGCGCGGAATGCTCGGTGGCCGCGCCGCCCGCGTGGCGGCGGCCGAGATAGGCTTCGATCACGCGTGGATCGTGCCGCACGTCGCGCGGCACGCCTTCGGCGATCTTCACGCCGTTGTCGAGCACCATCACGCGGTCGGACACGCGCATCACGAGTTCCAGCTTGTGCTCGATCAACAGGATCGTCAGCCCGCGCGCCTTCAGCGACTGGATCAGTTGCAGCATCTCGGCCGTCTCCGTCTCGTTCATCCCGGCCGTCGGCTCGTCGAGCAGCAGCAGGCGCGGATGCAGCGCGAGCGCGCGGCCGATCTCCACGCGCCGCCGGTTCGCATACGACAGGCTGTGCGCCGGATGATCGATGCGCGGCGTGAGCCGTTCGCCGAACCCGGCAACGATCGCGCGCGCTTCTTCGCGCAGTTCGGCTTCCTCGCGCCGCACCGACGCGGGCCGCACGAGCGCGCGCAGCACTTCGGCGGCCGCGCCGAGCGCCGGCCAGCCCGGCCGTGCCGCACGCAGCCGCGCATGCGCGCCGATCAGCACGTTGTCGAGCACGCTCAGGTTGCCGAACACACGGCCGTGCTGGAACGTGCGTGCGATGCCGAGCGCCGCGAGCCGTTCCGGCGCGGTGCCAGTGATGTCGCGGCCGTCGAACGTCACGCGGCCGGCGTCGGGCCGGTCGGCGCCCGCGATCAGGTTGAACAGCGTCGACTTGCCCGCGCCATTCGGGCCGATCACGCTCAGCAGTTCGCCGTCGGCCAGTGTCAGGCTCGCGCCGTCGAGCGCGGTCACGCCGTCGAAGCGGCGCGTCAAACCCTGCACGTCGAGCAGGGGTCGAGTGGTGGTCATCGCATTCCTCCTCACACCGTGCCGAGCAGGCCCTGCGGCCGGAACCGGACGAGCAGCAGCAGCACGAGGCCGTAGATCAGCATCCGGTAATCGGCCGCCCAGCGGAACAGTTCGGGCAGCCCGATCAGCGCGATCGCGCCGACGATGCCGCCGAGCACGTTGCCGAGCCCGCCGAGGATCACCATCGTCAACGCGAGGATCGACACCTGCGAATCGAAGGTCTGGTGATTGATGTAGCTGTACAGATGCGCGGCGATCCCGCCGCTCACGCCGGCCGCGACGCCGCCGACCGCGAACGCGATCGCCTTGTAGCGGTTCGGCGCGATGCCGTGCGCACGCGCGGCGACGTCGTCCTCGCGCACCGCGCGCAGCGTGCGGCCGAGATGCGAACGCAGCAGCCGCACCTGCACGAGCGCGAATACGACGAGCACCGCGAACGTGAACCAGTACGCGGCGCGCGCGGTCGTCGCCCACGGCAGCGGCGCGATGCCGGTGATGCCGAGCGGGCCGCGCGTCAGGCCGTCCCAGTTCAGGATCACGAGACTCACCACTTCGCCGATGCCGAGCGTCGCGATCGACACGTAGTGCCCGCGCAGCCGGAACGCCGGATAGACGAGCAGCGTGCCGAGCACGGCGGTGATCACGCCCGCACACGGAATCGTCACGGCCGGCGACCAGCCGAGATCCGACGACAGCAGCGCCGACGCATACGCGCCGATCACGAGCAGCGCGGCGTGGCCGAGCGAGATCTGCCCGACCGTGCCCGCGACGAGCGTGAGGCTCAGCGCGAGCAGCCCGTACAGCCATGCGTTGGTCAGCGTCTGCAGCACGTACGGCGATGCACCGAGCCACGGCAGCACGGCCGCCGCCGCGATCAGCGCGACGAGCAGCGGGCGCGGCACGCGCACCGCTTTCGCGGCGGCGAGGAAGGTGCCCGTCATCGGCTCGGGCGGCAGCGTGCGATTCGCGCTGAACAAGCCGTTCGGCCGCCACACGAGGAATACGATCAGCAGCCCGAACGCGAACAGGTCGCGATAGCTGGTGCCGAACAGCGCGACGCCGTAGCTTTCGACGAGACCGAGCAGCAGGCTGCCGGCGATCGCGCCCGGCACGTTGCCGAGGCCGCCGATCAGCAGCGCGACGACGCCCTTCAGCGTCGCCTGGAAACCCATCGCCGGATCGATGCTGTTGTAGTACATGCCGACCAGCAGCCCGCTCACGCCGCCGAGCGCGCACGCGATCGCGAACACGGTCTGGTTCACGCGATCGACGTCGACGCCCATCTGCAGCGCCGCGTCGCGATCCTGCGCGGTCGCGCGCACGGCCCAGCCGAGCCGCGTGAAGCGCAGGAAGCCGTACAGCAGCGCGGCCGCCGCGATGCCGATGCCGGCGATCAGCAAGTCGAGCGAGCCGAGCGTCGCGCCGGCGATCCGCACGTGCCAGTCGGGCAGCGGCGTCGGCACCGCGCGCGGGTCCGCGCCGAACGCGAGTTGCGCGAGCTGATCGAGGATGAAGCTGATGCCGATCGTCGCGAGCAGCGGCGCGATGCGCGCGGCATGGCGCAGCGGCCGCAGCCCGATCCGTTCGATCGCGATGCCGAGCGCGCCGCAGCCGACCACGACCGCCGCGAGCGCGACCGGCAGCGGCAGCCCGAAGCGCGTCAGGCACAGCCAGCCGATGAACGCGCCGACCATGTAGACCGAGCCGTGCGCGAAGTTGATCAGGTGCGACACGCCGAAGATCAGCGCGAGCCCGACTGCGAGCAGCGCGTAGATGTTGCCGACGATGAGGCCGTTGAGCGTGTAGTCGAGCCAGGAAGCCATCACGATGCGTCCGTCAGGTGCAGGCGGTTCATGTCGGGTTCAGCGCGCCGCGAGTTGCGGCTTCGCGCCGTCCCACAGCGCCCACTGCCCCTGCTTCACGACCAGATAGACCGTGCGCGCGCCGGCGACGCGGCGCGTCTGCGGATCGAAGCGCACCTTGCCGAAGATCACGCTCGGCACGTCGCTGATCTTCGCGAAGCCGTCGTGCGCGGCCTGGCGCGTCGTGCCGTAGCGGCGCAGCACCTCGGCCGACAGGATCAGCGCATCGTAAGCACGCGCGACGAACGAATCGGGATCGGCGTGGAATTTCGCGCGATAGCGCTGCACGAACGCCTGCACCTCGGGGCGCGGTTCGGCCGGGAAGAAGTTCGATTCCGTATAGACGCCTTCGACGGCCGTGCCGCCCAGTTCGAGGAACTTCGGCGAATACACGGAGCCCACCGCCGCGATCGGCAGTGCCACGCCCGACGTGCGCGCCTGACGCACGATCTGCGCGCCGTCGGCGTAATAGGAGATCAGCACGATCGAATCGGGCTTCGATTCACCGATGCGCACGAGCGTCGAGCGGAAATCCTTCTCCGCCGGCTGGTAGCCTTCGGCCGCGACGACCTGCGCGCCGAGCCCCGTCACCGCCTTCGCGAAGATGTCCTTGCTGGTGCGGCCCCAGTCGGTGTTCAGATACAGCACCGCGATCCGCTTGAAGCCGAGTTCCTTCACCGCGTAGCGTGCGAGCAGCGGCTGTTCCTCGGCCTGACTCAGCGCGGTGCTCCACAGATAGTCGCCGCCCTTCGTGAAATCCGGGTGCGAATTCGTGAAGCCGAACTGGATCAGTTGCCCGCGCTGATAGATCGGCGACGCGGCCATCGACGTCGCGCTCGAGAAATCGCCGAGCTCGATCGCGATGCGCGGATCGGCGACGAACTTCTGCGCGATCGCCACCGCCTGGCGCGGATCGCTGCGACTGTCCTGGAAGTCGATCGCGAGCGGCCGGCCGTGAATGCCGCCGCTGCCGTTGATCTCGTCGAGCGCGAGATCGAAGCCGCGCTTCCACTGCTCGCCGTACTGCGCGTCCTGGCCCGTGAGCGGCCCGCTCACACCGATCACCACCGGCTCCCCGGACACCCCGGCCGCGAGCGCGCCGCCCGTCGACAAACCCCATGCGGCAGCGAGCGCCGCCACCGTGCCCAGCACGCGCCGCCATGCGCCGCGTGCGTCGTTCCCCGAAACGTTCATGCGTCCCCCAGCTTCAGTCAATCGAAAAGAGTGAGGGCATGTAACCATCCGGGTCATAGCGTTCCAACGAAGTTTTGTGCATATCGATATCGCAGGCGGCGCGAAGCGGATGACGTTCGCGATCGACGTGAATGCCCGCTGCCTCGACCGACATGCGGGCATGCATCGCATCGCGTTGATTCGATTGGCGTTTCGTTCTCGTCACCCCGCACAACCGGCGCGCATGCGCGCAGGGCCGGCCGCCGCGTCGGTCGCGCCCTTCGCAGTTTTCCCGCTGTCGATAGCAAAAATCATTATATGAATCATGCATGCTCACGCTCCTACAATGCGCAAATTGCATCATCGGAACGCGTCATGGAGCTGCATCAACTCGAAGCCTTTTCCGCGGTCATGTCGGCCGGCAGCGTGACCGGCGCGGGCGAACTGCTCGGCCGCTCGCAGCCGGCCGTCACGCGGCAGATCCAGGAACTCGAAGCCGATCTCGGCTACGCACTGTTCGACCGGCACGGCCCGCGCGTCACGCCGACGCGGCGCGCGTTCCTGCTGTACGAGGAAGTCGAACGCTCGCTCGTTGGGCTGCGCGCGATCGAGGCGCGGGCCCGCGCGCTCGGCGATGAAACCGCCGAACCCGTGCGCATCGCGGCCACGCCGTCGCTCGCGGCCACGCTCGTGCCGGCCGTGCTCGCCGCGCTGCCGGACGACGCGCACGCGCCGCACTACCAGTTGCGCAGCGAATCGGCCGAGCATGTCGTGCACGAGGTGCTGGCCGGCACGGCCGATGTCGGCGTCGTCACGCTGCCGATGGCGCATGCCGGGCTCGACGTGCACTGGATCGCGCAGACGCCCTGCGTCGCCGTATTGCCGGCTGACGATCCGCTTGCGGCGAAGCCGCGCATCGCGCTGCGCGACCTCGCGCGACGCCGCATCGTGACGGTCGCGAACCGGCACCGGCTGCGCCAGCGGATCGATGCCGCATTCGCGGCCGCACGGGTCGACGCGCGCGTGTTCATCGAAACCAATGCGTCGCTGAATGCGGTGATGGCCGCGCGCGCGGGCATCGGGATCGGCATCGTCGATCCGGCCACCGGGGTCGCGCTGCCCGTGGAGGGTGTCGTCGCGCGCGCGCTCGACGTCGACATTCCGTTCGCGTTCGGCGTCGCGACGCCGGCCGGCAAGGCGCGCACGGCGGCCGTCGATGCGCTGCTCGACGCGCTGCATCGCACGACGCGCACGCTGCTCCACGACGTGATCTTTCACGACGCGGCCGCGCACGATGCGCTGCTGCGCGGCGACCGGCTGCGCACCGACCGCACCGCGCGACCGCCTCGCCCGACCCGTGCGCGCCGCGCGCGCCCGGAGGCCGCATGACGGCCCAGCTCGACGCACTCGAAGCCCGGCTCGCGCAGGACCTGCGCTGGCTCGACCTGCCCGCGCCGTCGTGGGTGCCGCCGCGCGAAGCGGACGGCGTGCGCGTGCTCGACGTGGCGATCGTCGGCGGTGGCATGGCCGGGCTCGCGGCGTCCGCCAAACTGCGCCTGCTCGGCATCGACAACCAGTGCGTGATCGACCGCGCGCCGGCCGGCTACGAAGGCCCGTGGGTCACGTTCGCGCGGATGGAGACGCTGCGTTCGCCGAAGCAGCTTGCGGGCCCCGCGCTCGGGCTGCCCGCGCTGACGTTCCGCGCGTGGTTCGAAGCGCAATACGGCCGCGACGCGTGGGACGCGCTCTACAAGATTCCGCGCCCGCAATGGATGGAGTATCTGCGTTGGTATCGGCGCGTGCTCGACCTGCAGGTGCGCAACGACACGACGCTCGTCGCGCTGCGCCCGCGCGACGACGGGCTGCTCGCGCTCGACGTGCACGGCAACGGCGAAGCGCAGACGCTGCTCGCGCGGCACGTCGTGCTCGCAACCGGCCGCGACGGTCTCGGCGGCCCGTACGTGCCGCCCGTCGCGCAGCGCACGCCGCGCTCGCGCTGGGCCCATTCGTCCGAGCCGATCGATTTCGCCGCGCTCGCCGGCAAGCGTGTCGGCGTGGTCGGCGCGGGCGCATCCGCGTTCGACAACGCGGGCACCGCGCTCGAAGCGGGCGCCGCGCGCGTCGACCTGTTCTTCCGTCGCGCGGACATTCCGCGCATCAACAAGCTGACCGGCATCGGCAGCCCGGGCCTCGTGCACGGCTATGCCGATCTCGACGACGCGACGAAGTGGCGTTTCATGCACTACGCGCTCACGTCGCAGACGCCGCCGCCGCGCGACAGCGTGCTGCGCGTCTCGCGCCACGACCATGCGCATTTCCATGCGGGCAGCCCGATCGAGACGCTCGCCGACCATGCGGACGGGCTGGACGTGACGACGCCGCGCGGCCGCTACACGGTCGATTTCCTGATCTTCGCGACGGGCTTTCATTCGGACTGGACGACGCGCGACGAATTCGCGTCGTTCGGCGCGCACGTGCGGCGCTGGAAGGATCGCTACCAGCCGGACCCGGCGCTGTGGCTCGACGAGCTCGCCGAGTCGCCCGATCTCGGCCCCGCGTTCGCGTTTCAGGAGCGCGAGCGCGGCACGTGCCCGGCCGTCACGCGCATCCATTGCTTCAACCATGCGGCGAGCCTGAGCCACGGCAAGCTGTCCGGCGACATCCCGGCGATCAGCGCCGGCGCGCAGCGGCTCGCACGCGGCATTGCGAGCCGGCTGTTCGATGCCGATCGCGACCGCCACTACGACGCGCTCGTCGCCTACGCGAATGCCGAACTGCAAGGCGACGAATGGCGCGACGCCGATGCCCTCGATCACTTTGACGATGAAGGAACACCGAACCGATGACTGACTCCCTCACGCCGGCCGCGGTGCCGGATACGATCGATGCGGCAGCCGGCCTGCGGGAAGGCGACGCCGTCGCCGCGCTGCGCCGCGCCCGCGACAAGGTGCTGCTTCCGACGCAACTGAGCGAAGCCGCGCTGTTCGATCCCACGCTGCCCGATCTTTCGCTGATCGAGCGGCTGCATGCGGCACGGTATGTCGCGCGGCAGTCGAATGCACACGCGCTGGCCGACATCTATCGCGCCCGATTGCTCGACGCAGGCGGCACGCTTGCCGACATCGAACGAGCCGATGCCGACGCGCTCGACGCACTGCCGCGCCGCCTCGGCGCGATCCTGTTGCACGCGAAGCGCCTGACGCACGCGCCGGTCGACGCGCGCGCATCCGATCTCGACGCGCTGAAATCGGCCGGACTCACGACCCCCGCGATCGTCGCGCTGTCGCAGCTCGTCGCGTTCGTCGCGTATCAGTTGCGTGTCGCCGCTGCCGCGCGGGCACTTCACGCACGTGCCGCCAGGGAGGCCGCATGACGACGGCCACTCACGGCTTCACGTCCGACACGCTCGGCTGGCGCGCGTGGCTCGACACGGTCTCGCTCGACGCCGCGACGCCCGAACAGCTCGCGGTGCTCGAAGCGAGCCATCCGCAAGCGAAAACCTCCGACTATTACCTGCTGCTCGTCCATCTGCCGGAGATCCTGCGGCAACGCTCGGGCGTGTTCAACGCGATCATGTACGGCCCCGGCGGGCTGTCGCGCGCGGAGCGTGAACTGGCGAGCACGGCTGTGTCGCGCGTGAACGGCTGCGTGTACTGCGCATCGGTGCATGCGCAGCGCTTCGCGCAACTCGCGAAACGCACCGATGCAATCGAACAGGTGTTCGACGATCCGGCGACGGCCGGCACGACGGCGCGCGAACGTGCGATCGTCCGCTATGCGATCGCGTTGACCGAACGGCCCGACGCGATCGGCGAAAGCGACATCGCCGCGCTCGAAGCCGAAGGGCTCACGCATGAGGAGATTCTCGACCTGTCGCACGCGATCGCGATCTTCGCGTGGGCGAACCGGTTGATGCTGACGCTCGGCGAGCCGGTGTTTCCGGAATCGGCGGCCGGCGCCTGACCGCGCGCAGGAACGTGGCGCGGCCCTGCCCGCGTCACGCCTTGTGCGTCGACAACAGGATGCTCGTCTCGGTATTGGCGATCCCGTCGATCAGGCGAATCGCGCCGAGCACACGATCGAAGTGCTCGAGCGAATCGGCATGCAGTTCGGCGACGAGATCCCAGCGCCCGTTCGTGCTGTGGATCGACGCGACGTTCGGATGCCCGCGCAGCACCTTCACCACCTCCGCGCCGCGATTGCCCTGCACCGCGATCGACATCAGCGCGCGAATCCGGTGCCGTTCGGCAGCCGGCTTGAGCCGCACCGTATAGCCGACGATCACGCCGTTCTTCTCGAGCCGCGTGAGCCGGTTTTGCACGGTCGCGCGCGCCACGCGCAATTCTTTCGCCAACGCGACGACAGGCAGTCGCGCGTTGTCGCGCAGCAGCGCGATGAGCTGACGGTCGACGTCGTCGAGCGTGATCATGAACGGCTTTCCTGTTGAACGTGAACCGGCCGCCAGCGTGCCGGAGGCGGCGCATGCCGGCCAGCTTGAATTGATCAAACTGCCGGAATTGGCTGGCAATTTGCTAAGTCTATCGATAAATCTGCCACTTTTGCCGTCTTTTTGTTGGCTCGACTCGCGGAAATAATGACTCCATCGACCGGCCGACCCGCCGCGCCGCTGCCTTTCCAGGAAGCCCGGATTCGCGCCGAAGCCCCGCCCGGTCGACCAGAACGCCGGACCCCCGTACCGGCAGCGAATATGGAGACAGACCGATGACTCGCTTCCTCGACGCTCCCGCCACCGCCCGACTGATCGCCCAAACCGGCGTCACGACGTTCCTGCGCGAACTGGTCGACACGCTGCGCGCCGACTACCTGCACTGGGCCGATTTCGACAAGTCGCCGCGCGTCGCGTGCCACTCGCGCGACGGCGTGATCGAGCTGATGCCTGTGGCGAACGCGTCGTTGTTCGCGTTCAAGTACGTGAACGGCCACCCCGTCAATGCGGCGCGCGGCATGCACACGGTGATGGCGTTCGGCGCGCTCGCCGAAGTCGATACCGGCTACCCGCTGCTGCTCGCCGAACTCACGCTGACCACCGCGCTGCGCACGGCCGCCACGTCGGTGCTCGCCGCGCAGGTGCTCGCGCGGCCCGATGCGCGCTCGATGGCGCTGATCGGCAACGGCGCGCAAAGCGAATTCCAGGCGATCGCATTCCACACGCTGCTCGGCATCGACGAAATTCGCGTGTTCGTCGATTCGCACGCGACCGACAAGCTCGTGCGGAACCTCGCCGCGTACCCCGGCTTGCGCATCGTGCGCGCCGCCTCGACCGCCGACGCGGTGCGCGGCGCCGACATCGTGACGACCGTCACCGCCGACAAGGCGTTTGCCACGATCGTCACGGCCGACATGATCGAGCCCGGCATGCATGTGAATGCAGTGGGCGGCGATTGCCCGGGCAAGACCGAACTCGAAGCGGGCGTGCTGCGCGCGGGCCGCGTGTTCGTCGAATTCGAGCCGCAGTCGCGTATCGAGGGTGAGATCCAGCAGATGCCGGCCGATTTCCCGGTGACCGAACTGTGGCGCGTGCTGCAGGGTGAGACGACCGGCCGCGAGCGCGCGGACGAAGTCACGGTGTTCGACTCGGTCGGCTTCGCGCTGGAGGATTACTCGGCGCTGCGCTACCTGTACGCGCTCGCGCAGCAGCACAACGCGGGCGTCGAGATCGCGTTGATTCCGCCGGCCGTCGATCCGAAGAACCTGTTCGCGCTGATCGATGACCCGGCCGCGATCGCGCACGGTCACGCGGCGTTCGTGACCGAAGCCGTCGCCGCGTTCGAGCGCTGACCGTCATGCACGGGCGGCCCGCGCGCGCCGCCCGTTTTTCTGCCCTTCGCTTTCGACTTCCATGAATCTCGTATCGATCCAGGCGCCGTCCACCGTCGTGATGATCCGGCCGCACCGCTTCGTGCCGAACCCGCAGACCGCGGCCGACAACGCGTTCCAGCGCACGGCCGCAGGCGGTTCGCACGACATGTCGGCGGTGTCGGCCGCCGCGCGCGACGAAGTCACGGCCGCCGCGCAGACGCTCGCCGATGCGGGCGTGCGCGTGCATGTGTTCGACGACCACGGCGAGCGCGACACGCCCGACTCCGTGTTCCCGAACAACTGGTTCTCGACGCATCCGGGCGGCCATGTCGCGCTGTATCCGATGCACAGCCCGAACCGCCGCCGCGAGCGGCGCGCGGACGTCATTGAAATGCTGAAGGCCGAGTACCGCGTGCAGGACGTGATCGATTACTCGGGCCTCGAATACGACGACGTGTTCCTGGAAGGCACCGGCGCGATGGTGCTCGATCACGTCGCACGGATCGCGTACACCGCGCGCTCGCGCCGAGCCGATCCGGTCGCGCTCGAACGCTTCTGCACGCACTTCAATTTCGAGCCGATCTGCTTCGACACGGCCGATGCGAACGGGCGGCCGATCTATCACACGAACGTGATGATGAGCGTCGCGACCGAGTTCGCGATGGTCGGCCTCGACCTGATCGCCGACAGCCGCCGCCGTGGCGAGATCGCGCAACGCCTGAGCGAAACGGGGCGCGCGGTGATCGCGCTCGATCCGTCGCAAATCGCGAATTTCGCGGGCAATACGCTGGAATTGTCGGGGAAGAATGGGCGCGTGCTCGCGCTGTCGCGGCGCGCGTTCGACTGTCTGACCGGCGAGCAGCGCGTGACGATCGAACGCTCCGCGCGACTGCTACCGCTCGACGTGCCGACGATCGAACTGGCCGGCGGGTCGGTGCGCTGCATGCTCGCAGGGATTCATCTTGCGCGGCGGACGGTAGCGTAGGACGGCCGAACCACTCGGGATCCGCTGGGAGCGCGACGCCGCGACGAATGTGCCGCCGTCAGTTGTGGGACAACGGCGCCATCGCCTCGGTATCGGTATCGGCGATTCGAATTTCGTCGATCGCACTCCCGTCCTCCGAGATGATGAAACCGCGAATCGTGCCAGGGGAAATCGTCACTTTCACCTGTGCCGACGTCCCCCTGTCGCTCGCGCCCGCGAGATGAATCAGCAACGCGCCGCCCGTGACCCCATCCGTTCGGGAGTATATGTCCCTCATCGTGTTCGCTCTGTTCTCGACGTAATCGCCCGGCTCCGCTGCATAGGGCAACGATGTAAAGATCATCACTCGATACCGGCATCGAATGAACAGGAGCTTCAGATAGTCCTCGATGACGTTTCTCATGAGGGGCCCCGCCGACGACGCGCTGACGCCACCGAGTTCCGACTCGACCGCGAGTACGGCACGAAATGCATCGATCGCGCACGTCATTTTCCTGTCTTGACTGATAACGCGCTTCGGCTGAAACGTCGTCACCAGGACGTCGACAAGGTACTCTGCGCTTTTTTCTCCCGAGTAGTGAACATCGTATTTCGGTGCGAAGCAGTTGCAGAAAAACTGCTTCACGACACGCGTGATGTCCACGGTATCGACAGGCGACGCTGCGAGAACGAATTTCTCGAAACGTTCGAATACTGCGGGGTAAAAGGCCCCCGGATCGCCCATATCCAGGTCGGTGAAAGCATCGTGCATATCGTTATGTTCTTGTGTCTCGATGTAGTGGCAGCGGCATCCCTCAACCGCCCGGTGTGTAGACGAATTCGCTCGCACGCTCACCCGCCCAGCAGCTTCAACCCGGCCGGCAGCGTTTCGCCGAACACCCGCACCGTATCGGCTTCATCGAACGCGATCGCTTCACGAACCATGTCGATCCACGCCGCCGATGCATTCGCCGCCGACAAGCGCTTGATGACGGCTTCACGCGTATCGTCCGGCAAATCGCGCGAACGGTCGCCGGTCATCCGCGCAATCTGTGCAGCCGCGAACGCAGCCGGCTCGACCTGTTTCCAGTCGAGCGCGAACAGCGCATCGAGCCAGCCGATGACGACATCCGCCGGCACGACGCTGTGCGCGCTGCCATAGAACGGCCGCCTTGCGCCAATCCGCCCGAGCGCCCACGCACACAATGCGCGATCGGCCGGCTTCTGCAATTGCGCGATCAGGCGCTCGGCCAGCTCGACCTTGCGCTCGACGGGCAGCCGTTCGAGTGACGCGGACAACCGCGTCATGTCGGCCGGCCCGACCTTGGCCGGATCGAACGGCAACTTGCGCCGCTTGTCGTCGGACGGTTCGAGGAACGCGATCGCGTCGCGCACCTGCGTCTGCGCGTCGTCGTCGAGGCCGCCGGCCACGCGCCGCCACAGCGTCCACCACTCGGACCACACCTGCGCGTCGGTCACGTATTGAATGCCGTCGTCGAACAGCGGCCACAGCTGCTCGATGCGCCACGCGTCGAGCGGATGACCGAAACCCGGACGCAGGCAATACCCGGCCAGGTTCAGCCACGCGCGCTCGTGATCGGCCGAGCGACGCCGCCGCCGCGCCCGCGCGAGCAATGCGTCGAACAGTTCGCGTGCGAGCGCAACGTCCCACTCTTCGCGCGCGCCGAGCACCTGTTCGAGTTGCGCGCGCAACCGGCGCGTGTCCTTCGGCGTCACGCCCGCGGCCTTGCTGCCGAACGAGCGCTCGATCAGCTCGAGCGCCTGGTCGAGCCGCGGATGCCGCGCGAGCGCCGCATCGTCGCCTTGCACGGGCGCATCGCCGCGCAACTGGAATTCGAGCCGCCAGCGGCGCGCCACGTCGTCGGTCGCGATGCAATGCATTTCGAGCGTGCCGACCTCCGTCAGCGACGCGGTGAGCTTCACCGGCGTTTCGCGCGCGTCGCTGCCCGCCTTCGCGTCGACGACCGTCGCGATCGGCGGCAGCCGCACGAAATCGCCGCCGTCGAGATCGACGAGATCGCCGGGCTGGTACTTCGTGTCGGCCACCGTCGATACGAGGTGAAAGCGCACCGGCTGCCCGAGTTGCAGCGCGAACGTGCGATCGTCGAGCCGGATCTCGCGGCCCTCTTCCGCGCCGCGCGGCAGCAGGCAGACGCCGCGCGCGACAGCACCCTCGGCGCCATCGTCGAGCACGAGGAAATAGCTGCGCGCGGAGCCGCCGCCGATGCGCGGTGCATGGCCGGCGCGCGCAAGCCCGTAGGCCACCGCGCCGCGCGCGACGGCCACGTCCGGATGCGCGTTGTGCAGCACGTCGAGCGGTGCGCCGCGCCACGTACCGAGCGTCTGCGCGACACGGCCGGCGAGCGCGCCCGCGCGGAACACGCCGCCGTTGAGCAGCAGCGTGTCCGGCAGCGGGCCTTCCGCATGACGCTTCAGGAACGCGGCGACGTGGCGCGTGACGGCCGCGTCGCTCGCATACGGCAAGCCGAATTCGACGATCGCCGCGCGCGCACGGCGCGGCAATTCGCCGGCCTCGACCCGCGGAAAGAACCCGTCGACGACGATCTGCTCGACTTCCTGTCGCGTCAGCTCGGCCGAACGCGCGCCGCCGACGAGCTTGCTGCCCGCGCCGAGCAGCGTGACGGTGACGGACGCCGGCGCGTCGTCGCCGAGCAGCCGCTCCTTCGCCGCACGGCAGCGCTCGACGAGTTGCGACAGGCTCGCGGCCGACAGCCGCGTACCGGGCTCGGTCAGCCGCGACTCGACCAGGCGCGCGAGCGCGAGATCCATGTTGTCGCCGCCGAGCATCAGGTGATTGCCGACGCCGACCCGCGTGAAGGTCGGTTCGCCGTCGTCACCCGGCGCGACGTCGACGAGCGTGAGGTCGGTCGTGCCGCCGCCGACGTCGCAGATCAGCACGCGCCGCGCCGCGGCGAACGTGTCGCGCAACATGTCGCGCTGGCCGTACAGCCAGTCGTAGAACGCGGCTTGCGGCTCTTCCAGCAACCGCAGCGCCGGCAGCTTCGCGCGCCGTGCGGCCTCGACGGTCAACGCGCGCGCGCCGTCGTCGAACGACGCGGGCACCGTCAGGATCACGTCCTGCTTCGCGAGCGGCGCATCGGGAAAACGCGCGTTCCACGCGTCGCGCACATGCGCGAGATAGCTCGCGCTCGCATCGACCGGCGACACCTTGTCGACGCCATCGGCCGCGCCCCACGGCAGGATCGCCGCGAGCCGGTCGACCGCGGCGTGCGACAGCCAGCTCTTCGCGCTCGACACGAGCCGGCCCGGCACCTGCGCGCCGAGTGTGCGCGCATAGCGGCCGATCACGGCCGGCGGCGCATCGGTCTTGGCCGATTGCGCGCTCGCCTTCGTGTTCGCCTTCGGATCAGCCGCCCACGGCAGCCGCAGCGCGTCCGGCGGCAGCTCGCCCGCCGCCGGGTGATAACGCACCGACGGCAGCAACGGCTGCGCGGCCACCGCGCCGGGCCCGACCAGTTGCTCGACGTCGAACACGCGGATCGCGTCGGAACCGGCCTCGACGTACGCGACGACCGTATTGCTCGTGCCGAGGTCGATGCCGACCGTATAACGCTTCATCGCGCTCAGGCGGCGCCGCGCACGTCGAACTCGACCTTCCAGCGCTCGTTCGTGCCGCTCGGGATCGCCTCGAGTTCGAGCGTCCCGGCTTCGGTCACGCGCGCATGCAGCTTCACCGGCACGACTTCGCCGACGGTGCGCCCTTCGGCGGGCAGCGTCGCCTGGATTTCCTCCAGCTCCTGCAGCTCTTCCGGCGACCAGTAGTCGAGCAGCGTACCGACCTGGTCCTGACGACGCACCGACGACCCGAAGAAACGGAACTGCACCGGTTCGCCGACGACGAGGCCGAACTCCTGCGGCGGCAGCGCCGCGTCCGAGCCTTCCTCCATCCCGAACGGCGCGACGCACAGCGCCTGCACCGGCGGCTCGAGCCCCGGCACCGCGGGCATCGCCGATTCGATCGCGACGTAGTACGCACGCGCCGTGCCGCCGCGAATGCGCACGCCGCGGCCGCGCTTCACGTAGCCGTAGTACGCCGCGCCGCGCGCGACCGCGAGATCGAGATCGGCGCCTTCGAGCAGGCGCGCGGGCGGCGCACCTTCGGCGGCGAGCCAGTTGTTGAGCGTGTCCAGCACGCGCTGCGTGAGCAGCGTCGACTTGAACACGCCGCCGTTGAACAGCACGGCGGTCGGATGCAGGAACGTCGCGCCCTGCGGCAGCGTGCGCTGCACGCCTTCGAGCGTGTCGAGCGCCGCGACCTGGCGGCCGAGGAACGCCGCGAGATGGCGCGTGATGCCGGCGTCCTGCGCATACGGCAGGCCGAGCTGCGTCAGGCCGACACGCGCGCGGCTCACCGGGCGCGCGGCCGCATCGACCTGCGGGAAGAAGCCTTCGAGGATCGTCTGCGTGAGTTCCGCGCGCGTCAGCTCGGTGCGGATCGAGCCGCCGATCAGCTTCGAGCCGCGGCTCGGCACGACGAGCGGCACCGCGTCGGTCGTCGGATCGGACAGCAGCGTTTCCTTGGCCGCGCGGCACGCGTAGGTCAGCGCGCGCAGTTGCCACGGATCGGCCTGCGTGCCCTGCTGCGCGAGCTTGCGCGCGACCACGTGCGCGAGCGCGAGGTCCATGTTGTCGCCGCCGAGCAGGATGTGCTCGCCGACGGCCACGCGATGCAGTTCGAGATTGCCGTCGCGCTCGACCACCGCGATCAGCGACAGGTCGGTCGTGCCGCCGCCGACGTCGACGCACAGGATCAGGTCGCCGACCTGTACCTGCTTGCGCCAGCCGCCTTCGCTCTTCTGGATCCAGCTGTAGAGCGCCGCTTGCGGCTCTTCCAGCAGCGTCATCCGCGAGTAACCGGCGGCCCGCACGGCTTCCGCCGTCAGTTCGCGCGCGGCCGGATCGAACGATGCGGGGATCGTGACCGTCACGTCCTGGTCGGCGAACGGCGCGTCGGGATGTGCGTGGTCCCACGCTTCGCGCAGGTGCGTGAGATAACGGATCGAGCTTTCCAGCGGCGACACGCGCGCCACTTCCGGCGGCGCATCGCTCGGCAGGATCGCCGCGCGACGGTCGACGCCCGGGTGGCACAGCCAGCTCTTCGCGCTCGACACGAGGCGGATCGGCGTGCCGGCGCCGCGCGTGCGCGCCATCTCGCCGACCGCGAACGCGCGTGAGGCCGTCCACGGCAGCGTCAGGTCGCCCTGGGTCAGTTCGCTTTCATGCGGCAGGTAGAGGAACGACGGCAGCAGGTCGCGCGATTCCAGCGCGCCGGGCGCGGTCAGTTGCGGGATCGGCAGCACCTGCTGCACGATCTTTTCGCCGTCGCTCGTGCTGCTGTCGACGTACGACAGCGCGCAATGGGTCGTCCCGAGGTCGATACCGATCGAATAGCGCGGATCGCTCACAGTTCCACCTCCGCCGGTGCGATCACCGATGCGTCGTGGCTGCCCGTCAGCTTCGGCAGGCGCACGTCGGATACGCGCCAGCCGCGATGGCTGACGGTGCCGGTGAACGGCGCGGAGCCGACCACGTTGCCGGTCACGCGCACGGCCGTCGCGTCGAAGCCGGCCGGCAGCGTCACGCGGCTGCCTTCGGCTTCGTCGCGCACCGGCACGATCGTGAAGTGTTCGCGCAGCGCGGCGCGGCAGCCGTCGTGCACGAGGCGCGCGGCCGCGCCGATGTCGGCGTCCGCGTAGCCGGCGATGTCTTCCTCGACGAAATCGATGAAGCGCGCATCGCGTTGCAGCAGGCCGAGCAGTTGCAGGGCGGCCTGCGGGCTCGCTTCGCGCAGCTCGGGGGCCGGCGCCTTCACCGGCGCGGGTGCGACGGGCGCGGCAGCGGGTGCCGGGGTCGGGACGGGTGCAACGGGTGCCGGCGCGCCATCGCGCACGCGCAGTACGTCGGCCGCGAACTCGCGATTGCCGAGCACGGAGAAGAACGTGCCGACGGCCAGCGACAGCCGGCCGAAGAAGGACAGGTTGGATTCGGGCATGGGGTCTGGACTCCTGTGGGCTCGCAGCACGGCGAGCGTTTCTTGCCTGGGCGCCCGGCGGCGGCGTGCGGCATGCGCACTGACGCCGCCCGGCGCGTGATTCGAACGCGCCCTCGCGGGTGCGGAAAACCCGTATTTTGCCCTGTGGCGGGCGAACCGGGCAGAAGTTGGGGGACAGAACAGGGCGGCGCGGCGGTTTCGGCCGCGCCGGATCGTGCCAGATTGCATGTCAAGCGCGCTCGATCGGGATGCTGCGCCACGTCAGCGCGTGTACCCCCGCAGCGCCGCCTTCGCTTCGAAATCGCGCGACAGCATGCCGAGCGTGACTTCGCCGAAGCGTGCCAGGAGCGACGCTTCGGCCTCCTTCAGCGTCGCCGACAGATGCGCGTTGACCGCCTGTTCGACCAGGCATTCGGGCTCGTCCTCGGGCACCAGGTCGGAAAACAGCGGCGGCTCGCCCACCGCGCGATAGACGTCGAGCAGCGTGATGTCGTCGAGCGCGACGCTCAGCGCCCAGCCGCCGCCGTGCCCCTTCTCCGATTGCACGTAACCGCAATCGCGTAACCCGCCGAGCAGGCGCCGCACGACGACCGGGTTCGTGCACAGCATCGTCGCGATCGTCTCCGACGTCAGCGGGCCGTCGGCCTGGTCCATGTGGATCAGCGCATGCAGCATGCGCGACAAACGGCTGTCGGTTCTCACGGGCGGAGCTCCCCTCTCTCGAAACTTCTGAAGTTGCATGAATGATATCACCGCCCTATCATGCAACTTCTCGTGTTTCATGAGTTGGCCGCCAGCGGAACACGTCTGTCCGTCACGCAGGTTCAGAAAGGAGTGGATGCATGGATACCCATCATGAAGTGATCGTGATCGGCGGCAGCTTCGCGGGGCTGTCGGCCGCGATGCAACTGGCGCGGGCACGCCGCCGCGTGCTCGTGATCGACGCCGGCCGGCCGCGCAACCATTTGCCGAACACGCGCACGGCTTCTTCGGGCAGGACGGCAAGCCGCCCGCGCGGATCGTCGCGGAAGCCGCCGCGCAACTCGCCGCGTATCCGACCGTGCAGCGCATCGACGGCGCGGCGCGCACGGCCGAGCGCGACGCGCACGGACGCTTTCACGTGACGCTGGCCGACGGCAGCCGCGCGAGCGCCGACCGGCTGATTCTCGCGACCGGCATCCGCGACGAACTGCCCGCGCTGCCGGGGCTCGCGGAACGCTGGGGCGTCACCGTGCTGCACTGCCCGTACTGCCACGGATATGAAGTGAGCGGCCAGCGGCTCGGCGTGCTCGCCACGCATCCGCTGTCGGTCCATCAGGCGATCCTGATTCCGGACTGGGGCCCGACGACGTGGTTCACGCAGGGCGTGGTCGAAGCGAACGAAGAGGAAGCCGCGTTGCTCGCAGCACGCGGCGTACGCATCGAGCACTCGCCGGTCGTCGAGATCCTCGGCGATGCGCCGCGTATCGACGCGCTGCGGCTCGCCGACGGTCAGCTCGTGTCGATCGACGCACTGTTCATCGGCGCGCGCACCGACATGGCGAGCGACCTCGCGCAGCAACTCGGCTGCGCGTTCGACGAAGGTCCGCTCGGCACCGCGATTCGCGTCGATACGTGGAAGCAGACGAGCGTCGCCGGCGTGTACGCGGCCGGCGACGCGTCGAGCCTGATGACCAATGCGACGTTCGCCTCGGCATCGGGCGTGGCGGCGGGGGTGGGCGTGCACCGGTCGCTGATTTTCGGGCTGGATGCGTAGGTGGGTTCGCAGGCGGAACGTCGCGATCGATTCGGAAAACTCAATATATCGGGCGAATGGGACAAGCGCGTTCCGGCCATCCTCGGCGTCGTGGCTCCACGCCACGTCGATGGCTTCGCCGCTCGATATGCGGTTTAATGCTGGACATCATCAGCATTAAGAGCCATGAAATGCTCGACCTCGACGACCTTCGACTCGTCCGCGCGATCGGCACGTCGCGCTCGTTAGCCGCTGCCGCCCGGCTGCTCGATCTCACGCCGCCCGCGGTCACGATTCGCCTGCAGCGAATGGAGGCACGGCTGAACGCAAGGCTCGCCGTGCGGCAGCCGAAAGGGATCGCGCTGACCGACGAAGGGCAGCGGCTGTATCAGGAAGCCGTCGGCATCCTCGAGCGCGTGGAGGCGCTGCCAATCAACATCGCGGGCGACCACGGCGACGTGCAGGGCACGCTGCGCGTCGTCGCTCCGCTCGGCTTCGGCCGCAAGTACGTCGCGCGGATCGTGCGCGACGTGCAGCGCGCGCATCCGAAGCTCGAAATCTCGCTCCACCTGTCGGAGAGCCCGTTGACTAGCGCTTCGGGAGCCGACGTGGTCGTGCATGTCGGCAGCCTCAAGTCGTCTTCGTGGATCGGCTATCCACTCGCGCCCAACGAGCGCTTCCTGTGCGCGAGCCCCGGCTACGCGCGCCGCCTCAAGGACCTGAACCATCCATCCGACCTGACGCGCTACGACTGCCTGTGCCTGCGCGAGAACGACGAAGACATCCCGCGCTGGCGCTTCTCGCCCGGCCGCGGCGTCAAGGGCGAATCGCGGCGATCTACCGTCATCCGCGTCACGGGCGCGCTGTCGTCCAACGACGGCACCGTCATCACCGAATGGGCGCTGGCCGGGCTCGGCATCGTCGAGCGTTCCGAGTGGGACGTCGCCCCGCTGCTCGCGAACGGCAAGCTCGTCCGGTTGCTGCCCGGCTGGAACCTGCCGCCCGCGCCGGTGACGGCGCTGCTGCCGTCGCGTACCGGCCGCTCCGCGCGGCAGCGGGTGTTTCTCGACGCCGCGCGGCAGTTTCTCGATCCGCCGCCGTGGCGCGGCAAGGCGTGAGCCTTAAATTCGATTTAATGGCGGATTAGCCCCGCATTAAACACGACGCGAGCCAACCGCCCTACAGTGTCCGCATCGACAACCCCGCCCTCGGACGCATCGTGGACCTTCATACCCTCAATACCCCGGCCGCACTAATCGACGTCGCCCGCATGCAGCGCAACATCGCCCGCATGCAAACGCATCTGGACGCGCTCGGCGTGCGGTTCCGGCCGCACGTGAAGACCACCAAGTGCCGGCACGTCGTCGACGTGCAGATCGCGGCGGGCGCGCAGGGCATCACGGTGTCGACGCTCAAGGAAGCCGAGCAGTTCTTCGCGGACGGCATCCGCGACATCGTCTATGCGGTCGGCATGGTGCCCGCCAAGCTCGGTCAGGCGCTTGCGCTGCGCCGCCAAGGCTGCGACCTGAAGATCGTCGCCGACAGCCTGCCGGCCGCCCACGCGATCGCCGCGTTCGGGCGCGAGCACGGCGAACGTTTCGACGTATGGATCGAGGTCGACGTCGACGGCCACCGCTCGGGCATCCCGCCCGACGCCGATCTGCTGATCGACGTCGGCCGCGCGCTGACCGACGGCGGCATGCTGCTCGGCGGCGTGCTCGCTCACGCGGGCTCCAGCTATGAATACGACACGCACGCAGCACTCGTCGCGATCGCCGAGCAGGAGCGCAGCCGCACCGTGCGGGCGGCGGAGCGCCTGAGGGCCGCCGGGTTGCCGTGCCCGGTCGTGAGCATCGGGTCGACGCCCACCGCGCTCGCGGCGGAACGGCTCGACGGCGTGACCGAAGTGCGCGCCGGCGTGTACGTGATGTTCGACCTCGTGATGCACAACATCGGCGTGTGCGAGCCGTCCGACATCGCGCTGTCGGTACTGACCACCGTCATCGGCCACCAGGAAGAGAAAGGCTGGGCGATCGTCGACGCGGGCTGGATGGCGATGAGCCGCGACCGCGGCACGCAGCGCCAGGCGCACGATTTCGGCTACGGGCAGGTCTGCACCGAACCCGGCGACGTGCTCGGCGGCTATCTGCTGAGCGCCGCCAACCAGGAACACGGGATCGTGTCGCGAACGGATACGCCGGATACGGGCATCGCGCAGCGTTTTCCGATCGGCACGCGGCTGCGCATCCTGCCGAATCATGCGTGCGCGACCGGCGCGCAGCATCCCGAATATCAGGCCGTCGGCGATGACGGCGCCGCGCAGACGTGGCCGCGCTTCTACGGGTGGTAAGTGAAGTCCGGCGAGCATGCCGGATCATCCAGCCATTGACTATTTGTCCAATTCTGGACAAATTTTAAATACTCTCGATTCGTCCCGCACCGAACAGCCCCCGACCATGCCGACCGACGCCCGCCTCCTTCTCCTCGACCGCGATGCCGTCGAGCCCGCCCTGCAGGCCGAGCAAGTGATGGCGGCCGTGCGCGAAGCCTTCGTGCTGCACAGTCAAAGGGCCGGACGCGTGTTCCCGGTGGTGCGCGAGAAGCTGCATACCGGCGGCGTGTTCGGCATCAAGTCGGGCGACGTCGCAGGCCAGGACCTGCTCGGCTTCAAGGCGGCCGGATTCTGGCCGGCCAATCGAAGCGTCGGCGGCGAGCCGCATCAGGCCACCGTCGCGTTGTTCGATCCGGCGACGGGCCGCCCGCTGTGCATCATGGACGGCAACGCGATCACCACCGCGCGGACCGGCGCCGCCGGCGGCCTTGGGCTGCAACAGCTCGCGCGGCGCGACAGCACGCGGCTCTGCGTGTTCGGCACCGGCGTGCAGGCGCGCGTGCAGCTCGACTACGCACTCGCGCTGCTGCCGCAGCGATGCACGGTGCAATACGTGACCGTGAGCGGCGAGCCGGACCCGGCATTCGAATCGCGCTTCGTCGAACGATGCACGATCGGCGTGGCGCGCGACCGGAACGAAGCGGTCGCCGATAGCGACGTGGTGATCACGGCCACGCCCGGCGGCGGCCCCTTGTTCGACGCGGATGCGGTGCAGCCAGGCACCCATCTGACCTGCGTAGGCGCCGATACTGCCGGCAAGCGCGAACTGCCGGCCGGCGTGCTGGAACGCGCGCGCATCGTCGTCGACGATCACGATCAGGCGCGCAGCATCGGCGAGTGCCAGTGGGCGCCGGATTTGCCGCGCACGGAAATCGGTGACATCCTCGCAGGTGCGACATCGGTCGAGCGCGCCGCGCACGAGATCACCGTCTTCGACATGACGGGGCTCGCGCTGCAGGATCTGACCGTCGCGCGCTTCCTGTATCGGCACGCGCTCGACAACGGCAGCGGAACCTCCGTTCCGTGGCCCTGGTAAAACGACTTCCCGCTTTCAACCGCCATGCGTCTCGCCAAAGTTTCCGCCCTCTCGTTCGACCTCGACGACACCTTGTGGCCGTTCGGGCCGTCCGTCGTCCGGGCCGAGGCGACGCTGCGCACATGGCTGATCGAGCACGCGCCCAATACCGCGAGCGTGCTTCCGACGCAACAGGCACTCAGTGCGCTCCGTGAGGAATACGAACGGTTACGCCCGGATCTCGCCAGCGACTATCGCGCGATGCGAATCGGCTCGATCCGGCTTGCACTGGAACGCGCGAACGAAGATGTCTCGCTGACCGAGCCCGCCTACGACGTCTTCTACGCGGCGCGCAATCGTGTCGAATTCTACGAAGACGCGTTGCCGGCGCTGGCGTGGTTGAGCGCCCGCTTTCCGTTGATCGCGGTCACCAACGGCAACGCCGACCTTCGGCTCACCGGCGGCGGTGAATTCTTCCGCACGACGCTCAGCGCGCGTGCATTCGGCTTCGCCAAGCCTGAGCCCGAGATCTTCCATGCGGCGGCGGACGCACTCGGCGTGCGGCCGGACGAATTGCTGCATGTCGGCGACGACTTCCACCTCGATATCGTCGGCGCGCTGAATGCGGGGCTTCAGGCCGCATGGGTCGTGCGTGAGCCGCGGGCAGAAGAAAAACCGACGCCGCAGCAGGCGGAAATGCCGCATCTCACGTTGCGTGACCTGGCGATGCTGTGTCGTGCGCTGGGCGGGCCCGACATCGTTTCGTGATCGTGGGCGGGCGCGGCGAATCATGCCGATGCGGCACATGGCCCGGCGCCCGTTTCACTTTCACGCCGCCTTCCTCGCGTCCGCGATCCGCTGCGGCGCCTTCGGCCGCGCATACAGCCGTTCGAGATACGCGCGCAATTGCGGGAACGGTTCGATCAAGTGGCATTCGCTCGCCCAGTCGATCAGGTAGGCCGTCACGCAATCGGCCACCGTCAGCGAATCGCCGACGATGAATTCGCGCCCTTCGAGATGCGTGTCGAGAATCGCGGCCATCGTCGTGAAATCCTCGCGGGCCAGTTCGATATCGGCCGGCGAGCGCTTCTCCGGCGGATAGAGGAACGTATGCCGCGTGATCCGCCACAGCGGCTGCTCCAGCTCCGTCACCGCGAACATGATCCATCGATAGGCTTGCGCCCGCAGCGCCGGATCGACGGGCAGCAACGCCTTCTCCGGGTACTTGTCCGCGAGATACAGCACGATCGCGGCCGATTCGGGAATCACGAGGTCGCCGTCCACCAGCACCGGCACCTTGCCGGCCGGATTGAGGCGCAGGAAGTCGGGCCGCTTGTGCTCGCCCTCGAGCAGGTTGACCGACACGAATTCGAAATCCGCATCCAGTTCCTTCAGCCCCCACAGCGCCCGTTGCGAGCGGGTGCCGGCAAATCCGTAAAGCTTCATCGCCAGTCTCCATCCAGAACGTCATAAAAATATCTGCCGCATGCCGGGCACGACACGTCGCGCGAAGCGACGCGCGGCGCCCCGCAGCGCGCGTCGCTCATGCGCCGGGAATCGCCAGCACCGGCATCACGTCCACCGACACGCCCGGGAACAGCGTGAAATGCGGATGACCTTCGAACAGCGCGGCGGCCGCCTCGTGCGACGCCGCCCGCACGACGGTGAAGCCGCTCAGCGCATTGGTCGTGTCGTGGATGCCGCTCGCGTCGATGCGCTTGGTCTTGCCCAGCGGGCCGCCCAGCTCGACGATCGCGTCGCGATGCCGGTCGACCCACGCATGCCACGCGGCGATGCCGTCGCGCTCGCGGGTGCGCCGCTCCTCCTCCGGCAGCGCGATCCATGCCTTCATCGCCGGGCTATCCTGGGTTCCGAGAAATACGGCGAGATACAACGGTTGTTGCGCACTCATGCCTGCTCCTCCGATGACGGGCGCGGCGGGTTGCCGCGCCTCGACCTTGACAAGATAGGTTGATATCAACACAATTGCAACATGGCACGCAAAGAAAAGCTTCCCTTCGAAACGACGCTGATGGTGCGCGATTGCTGCCTGTGCCTGCACATGCAGCGCGCGGCCCGCAATCTGGCGCGCATCTTCGACGACGTGCTGCGCCCGCTCGACCTCACCAACGGCCAGTTTTCGCTGCTGATGTCGTTGAACCGGCCGCAACCGGCCCCGATGAAATCGGTCGCATCGCTGCTCGCGATGGACCGCACCACGCTCACCGCGGCGCTCAAGCCGCTCGAGCGGCGCGGCCTCGTCACGATCGCGCAGGACCCGGACGACCGACGCAGCCGCCTGCTGGAACTCACGCCAGCCGGGCACGAGCTGCTGGCCGAAGCATTCCCGCTGTGGCAGCAGACACATGCCGAGATCGAGCGGCCGTTCGCGCCGGGGGAAGTCGACCAGTTGCGCGGCCAGTTGCGCACGCTGTCGATCGAGCCGGGGTCGCGCGACTGAGGCAGCGCACGGATCGTGCCGCGACCGTCATGCGCACGTTCTGTCACACGCTGTCAGCAGACATTGCATACGCCGGTCGCACCGCCCGATTCGATGGCAATATCGCTCGGCACGACAACCGATCCGGTATTCACGAGGAGACGAGCATGGGCAACAACGAGAAAGGCGCGATTTTCCGGGCACTTCACCGCGCGGGCCAGCCGCTGGCGCTGTTCAACGTGTGGGATGCCGGCAGTGCGCGCGCAGTGGCCGACGCCGGCGCCGCCGCGCTGGCTACCGGCAGCTGGTCGGTCGCGGCGGCCAACGGTTTCGGCGACGGCGAGCAGATGCCGCGCGCGCTGATGATGGAGGTGCTGGAGCGGATCGTGCGCGCGACGGACCTGCCCGTCACCGTCGACCTCGAAAGCGGCTACGGCGAGCGGCCGGAAGAGGTCGCCGAGACGATCGCACTCAGCATCCGGGCCGGCGCGATCGGCTGCAATCTCGAAGACAGTTTTCCGTCGACGGGCGAACTGCGCGACGTCGACGAAGCGGCGGCCCGCGTCGCAGCAGCCCGGCAAGCGGCCGATCGCGCGGGCGCCGACTACTTCATCAACGCGCGCACCGACGTGTTCTTCAAGGCAGCCGCCGATACGCACGACGAACGATTGCTCGACGCGACGCTGGCGCGCGCCCGCGCTTATGCGGCGGCCGGCGCCGACGGCCTATTCGTGCCGGGCCTGCGCTCGCCGGCGCTGATTCGCGCGCTGACGGCCGCGTCGCCGCTGCCGGTGAACGTGATGCGTGTCGCGGAAACACCGACGCTCGCGGAACTCGCCGATTACGGCGTGGCGCGTGTCAGCCACGGGCCGTATCCGTATCTGCAGGCGATGAAGACGCTCGCGGCGCTGGTCAAGCAAGGCGGGTAACGCATTCAAGGGGCAGCGGGCTGGCGCTCGCGCGTCAAACGATTACATCGCATGTAATTGGCGCGCGACACGCCCGCTCCTACGCTTCGGGTGTCGCGCCGCCATTCCGGCGGCGCCCGTCACCCGGAGACATCATGTCCGCCTATCCACTTCATACGATCGATTCCGCGCCGGCCGAATCGAAACCCGTCCTCCAGCAACTCCAGCAAGCGTTCGGCGTGGTCCCGAACATCGCGTCGGCAATGGCCGCGTCGCCGGTGCTGATCAACGGCTTCATCGGGCTGTTCGAGCGCGTGCACGCGAGCAGCCTCACCGAGCCGCAGATCCAGACGCTGCTGCTGACCAACGCAGTGACGAACGCGAGCGAATGGCCGGTCGCGTTCCATACGGCGCTCGCGCTGAAACAGGGCGTGTTGTCCACCGACGTCGACGCGATCCGGCGCGGCGAATTACCCGCCGACGCGAAACTGGCCGCTTTGTCCGCCACGGCGCGCGCGCTGATCGACGCCCGCGGCCGCCTGTCCGATACCGACCGGCAAGCGTTCGTCGATGCCGGCTTCACCGCCGAGCAGTTGCTGGAAGTCATCGCAGTGGTCGCCGCATCGACGATCACGAACTACGTCGGCAGCGTCGCGCGGCCGGCGCTCGAAGCGCCCTTCGACGCATTCGCATGGCATGCGCACGCCGCATGAGTCCGATATAGTCGATCGCGTCGATCACGGAACGACCAGGGAACGCCGATGAACACCCGCCGCCGCGCCCCGAATCCGCCGCCGCACGCACTGGGCCGGTTGCTGCGCAATTGGCGTGACGTGCGCGGCGTGAGCCAGCTCGACCTGTCGCTCGACGCGGGGATTTCGCAGCGCCAGATCAGCTTCATCGAAAGCGGGCGCAGCGTGCCGGGCCGCGACACGCTGCTGACGCTCGCGCAAACGCTCGACGTACCGCTGCGCGAGCGCAACGCGCTGCTGCTCGCGGCCGGCTATGCGCCGATGTATTCGGAAGCGCCGTGGGACGCGCAGGAAATGCACGGCGTGATCCGCGCGCTCGAACGGGTCGTGCGCCAGCACGAGCCGTTTCCGGCGATCGTGATGGACCGTCACTGGAACGTGCTGATGACCAACGACGCGGCGCCGCGCTTTTTCGGGTGCTTCATCGACATGGCCGCGCGCGACGGGCCGCGCAACCTGCTGCGCCTGATGTTCGATCCGCGCGGGATGCAGCCGTTCGTGGCCGACTGGGGCACCGTGTCGCGCAGCCTGCTGCAGCGCGTGCATCGCGAATCGGTGGGCCGCGTGATCGACGACGAAACCCGGCGCCTGCTCGACGACCTGCTCGCCAGCCCCGATGCGCCAAGCGACTGGAACACGCCGCTGGCGCCTGCCGCCGCGCCGTCGCTGCCGGTCATCCCGATCGGCTTCGTCCACGAAGGCGTCGTGCTGCGCTACTTCTCGCTGGTCACGACGGTCGGTACGCCGCAAAGCGCGGCCGCGCAGGAGTTGCGCATGGAATGCATGTTTCCCGCCGACGACGCGACCGACGCGCGCCACCGGCAGTTGCTCGACGCGCAAGCGCCGGTGCGCTGACCCACGCTCAGTATTCCTTGATGAAATCGATGAACGCGCGTAGCGCCGGCGGCACGAGACGCCGCCCCGGGTAATACAGAAAGGGCCCCGAGAACGGTCGCCACCACGGTTCGAGCACCGGTTCGAGCGCGCCGCTTTCGAAATGCGGGCGCACCCAGTCTTCGAACAGATACAGGATCCCCGTCCCGGCGATCGCCGCGTCGACCATCAGCTCCGTCGCCCCGCCGATCTGGACCAGCAGCGGCCCGGCGGCCGGCTCGACCCGCACGACCTCGCCGTCGCGCTCGTACTCCCACGGCGGCATCGCGCCGCTGGCGAAGCGTCCGCGCAGGCACCGATGGCCAAGCAGGTCGCGCGGATGCCGCGGCCGGCCGTGCCGGTCGAGATAGCCGGGCGCCGCCGCGGTCGCGAACCGCTGGATGCGCGGGCCGATCGGCACCGCGATCATGTCCTGTTCGAGCCGTTCGTCGTAGCGGATGCCCGCGTCGCAGCCGGCCGCCAGCACGTCGACGAAACTTTCGTCGGCGGTCACTTCCAGCCGGATGTCCGGATACGCCTCGAGAAAGCGCGGCACGATCGCCGGCAACACGAGCCGCGAGGCGCTGACCGGCACGTTGAGCTTCAGCGTGCCGGCCGGTCGGCCGCGGAATTCGTCGATACCGTCGAGCGCCGCCGCCACTTCGGTCAGGGCGGGCGCGAGACGCGCGAGCAGGCGCTCGCCGGCTTCGGTGGGCACGACGCTACGCGTCGTGCGGTGCAGCAGCCGCACGCCGAGCCGCGCTTCCAGCCGGCGCACGGCCTCGCTCAGCCCCGACGCGCTGAGGCCCGTCACGCGTGCGGCATCGCGGAATCCGCTGGCGCGTGCCACGGCCATGAACGCGTTCAGATCGCCCAGATCGGTTTGCATTGTTCGCCTTTTCGTACAACCCGTGCGAATTATGCCGGCTTATCGCGCAGGCGACTCGTCCTTATGCTGAACGCATTCATCTCTTCGACAGGAGTACGGTCATGCCCGATATTCGCCACACCGCCACCTTCAGGCTCGGCGATCGCCACGTCAGACGGATCGGCTACGGCGCGATGCAGCTCGCGGGCCCCGGTGTATTCGGCCCGCCGAAAGATCGCGAAGCCGCATTGAACGTGTTGCGCGAAGCCGTCGAATCCGGCGTCGACCATCTCGACACCAGCGACTTCTACGGCCCGCACGTCACGAACCAGTTGATTCGTGACGCATTGCATCCGTATCGCGACGATCTCGTGATCGTCACGAAGATCGGCGCGCGACGCGGCGACGACGCATCATGGCTGCCCGCGTTCGCGCCCGACGAGCTCGAACGGGCCGTGCACGACAACCTGCGCAACCTGGGGCTCGACGTGCTCGACGTCGTCAACCTGCGCATCATGTTCGATACGCACGGGCCGGCCGAAGGATCGATCGAGGCGCCGCTGGCCACGCTCGCGGAGCTGCAGCGGCGCGGGCTCGTGCGGCACATCGGCCTGAGCAACGTCACGCCCGCGCAGGTCGCGCAAGGCCGGCGGATCTGCGACATCGTCTGCGTGCAGAACCACTACAACATCGCGCATCGCGGCGACGATGCGCTGATCGACACGCTGGCCCGTGACGGTATCGCGTACGTGCCGTACTTTCCGCTCGGCGGCTTCTCGCCGCTGCAGTCGTCGACGCTGTCCGACGTCGCGGGCCGCCTCGGCGCGACGCCGATGCAGGTCGCGCTGGCGTGGCTGCTGCGCCGCGCGCCGAATCTCCTGCTGATTCCCGGCACGTCGTCGGTCGCGC
>NZ_JACFYV010000062.1:0-32797 GCF_016759955.1 Burkholderia sp. KCJ3K979 | reverse complement strand
GGCACACCGCTGCGGACGGTGCAGGAGGCCGCCGAAGCGGCGGGCTTCACGTTCGGCGTCGATCTCGGCGCGCGCGGCTCGTGCCAGATCGGCGGCATGCTCGCGACCAATGCGGGAGGCACGCGCGCGATCCGCTACGGGATGATGCGCGAGCAGGTGCTCGGGCTGGAGGCGGTGCTCGCGGACGGCACGGTCGTGTCGTCGATGAACCGGATGCTGAAGAACAACGCGGGCTACGACCTGAAGCAGTTGTTCATCGGCAGCGAAGGGACGCTCGGCGTCGTCACGCGCGCGGTGCTGCGGCTGCATCCGTTGCTCGCGGCGCCGGCCACGGCGCTCTGCCGCGTGCGCGACTACGACGCGGTGGTCGCGCTGTGGAACCGCGTGAGCACGCTGCCGGAAGTCGTCAGCTTCGAGGCGATGTGGCCGATGTTCTACGACTACGTCGCGCGGCATACGCCCGGGGTATCGGCACCGTTCATCGGCGACGGCGGTTTCGTGGTGTTGATCGAATGCGCGACGAGCGCGCCGGGCGGCGATGCGCACCAGGCGCTCGAAACGGGGCTGGCCGCGGGATTCGATGCAGGGCTCGTCGACGATGCGGTACTCGCGACCTCCGAGCGGCAGGGGCGCGATTTGTGGGCGTTGCGTGAAGGTCTCGCGATCGATGCGCTGCCCCATCTCGTCAACTTCGACGTGAGTCTGCCGACGGGCGAACTCGGCGCGTTCGCCGAACGCTGCGAGGCGGCGTTGCGGGCGCGCTGGCCGGCGCTCACGTGCCTGTTCTTCGGCCATGTCGGCGACGGCAACGTGCATATCGGCGTGTCACTGGCCGAGATGACCGACGCGGATGCCGATGCGCTCGATCACTGCGTGTATGCGGTGGTACGCGACATGGGTGGCTCGGTGTCGGCCGAGCACGGGATCGGCGTGCTCAAGCGTCCTTATCTGGCGCACACGCGCAGCGCCGCGGAAATCGGGCTGATGCGGCGCCTGAAGGCCGCGCTGGACCCGCGCGGCATCCTGAATCCCGGCAAGGTACTTTGATGCGGCCGACGGCCGTTGCCGCCCGGCATCGGCATCGGCCGGCGCCGCGCGTCAGCCGTCCACCCAGCGCAGCGCGCCGATCTTCAGGTGTTCGACGACGCTGCGCGCCCAGTTCAGCTCCGCATTGAGCAGCACGAGCGCATGCTCGTTCTGCAGCAGGAACAGGCGCGGCACCTGGTCGGCCTGTGCGGTGGCGCGCAGCGCTTCCAGCCGCTCGCGCTCGGCGTCGAGCCGCGCGATACGCAGCTCGAGCTGGTGACGCGCATCTTCCGCATCGAGCAGCGGCAGGAACGCGAGGCCGGCGCCGAACGCCGGAAATTCACGGGCGGGCTCCGCGAGCAGCGCATGCAGCCATGCCTGCCCGGCCGTGTGCCCGGCTTCCGTCAGCGCATACACCGTGCGCTCCGGAAACGCGCCGTCGCGTTCGGTGTCGTGCACGGCGATCAGCCCGTCGCGCAGCAGCCGATCGATCGTCTGGTACAGGCTCGTGCGCTGCCGCACGTTGACGACTTCGTCGTAGCCGCGGGCCTTCAGTTGCTGCAGCATTCCGTACGGATGCATCGGCGTTTCGGTGAGCGTCGCGAGGACGGCCAGCGCAAGCGGAGACGGGCGGCTCGTAGACATGAATAGTTAAACTATATCTAGTAATAATATAACTATTCTCGATCAGAATATCCGATTTGACAAGGGTTTCAGCCGAGGTGCGAGCGCTTCGCGGCCGGCGCGACGGTTTCCATCGTCGCAAGGCCATGCACGATCCCGCAATCCTCGACCGAATGCTCGCCGACGCACTGGCGGCGCAATTCGGTGAGCTGGTCGCGCAGATGCGTGAGTTCCGCGAGGCGCGCGTCGACGTGTCCGATGTGATCGTCGAGCAGCGAATTGATCGAATCGCAGCGGTCGGCCGGCGTGTCGGTGAGCCGCAGCAGCGCGCGGATTTCGTCGTGCGCCATGTCGAGCGCGCGGCAGTTGCGGATGAAGCGCAGCCGCTCGACGTGCACGTCGGTGTAGTTGCGGTAGTTCGAATCGGTGCGCTCCGCATCCGGCATCAGACCCTCTTTCTCGTAGAAACGGATCGTCTCGGGCGTGCAGCGGGCCGCTTTGGCCAGTTCGCCAATCTTCATGCCTTTCTCCCGTGTAAGGGTTGACCTTGTAGTGGCTTCAGGGTGTTAACTCTACACCGTCAAGCCACAAAGGAGGTTGTCATGACCGACGCCAAGCGTCCCCACGACCCACGACACCGTCATGCCGACGGCGCCGATGCGTGCTGCGCCGATGCGCGCGACACGCAGACGGCGACCGTTGCCGACGCGGCGCCGGCGGCCGGCGAGCACGCGCACGGCCATGACCACGATCACGATCACGGGCACGGGCACGGGCACGGGCACGGGCACGGGCACGATCACGCCGCGCATGGCGAGGCGGGTCATGACCACGGTCACGGCCATGCGGGCGACGACCAGCATGTGCACGGTGCGACGTGTTCGCACGACCACGCCGCGCATGACCATGCCGGTCACGACCACGACCACGACCACGACCACGACCACGCGGCCGGCGACTGCTGCGCGCCGGCCGCGCTGACGCTCGCGCCGCTGCCGGTCGCGCAGGCAACTGCGTCCGGCCACGTGCGCTCCGCGTTCCGGATCATGCAGATGGACTGCCCGACCGAGGAAACGTTGATCCGCAAGAAGCTCGGCGGAATGAGCGAAGTGTCGGCGCTCGAATTCAACCTGATGCAGCGGATGCTGACCGTCGAGCACGTGGCCGGCGCGCAGCCGGCGATCGAAAGCGCGATCCGCACGCTCGGGATGACGCCGGAGGCCGCTACGACCGGCGCCCCGACAGCGCGCGTCGCCGACGCGCCCGCGAAGCCGTGGTGGCCGCTGGCGCTCGCCGGCGTCGCCGCGATCGCGTCCGAAGGTGCGACCTGGGCCGGGCTGCCGGTGTGGCTGTCGGCCGCGCTCGCGCTCGCCGCGGTGCTCGCGTGCGGGTTGACCACGTACAAGAAGGGCTGGATCGCGATCCGCAACGGCAACCTGAACATCAACGCGCTGATGAGCATCGCGGTGACGGGCGCGATGGCGATCGGCCAGTGGCCGGAAGCCGCGATGGTGATGGTGCTGTTCACGATCGCCGAGCTGATCGAGGCGAAGTCGCTCGACCGCGCGCGCAACGCGATCCAGGGGCTGATGCAGCTCGCGCCGGATACCGCGACCGTGCAGCAGCCCGACGGCGCGTGGCGCACGATCGAGGCCGCGCAGGTCGCGCTCGGCGCGGTCGTGCGCGTGAAGCCGGGCGAGCGGATCGGGCTGGACGGCGAAGTCGTCGCGGGCCGCTCGACGGTCAACCAGGCGCCGATCACCGGTGAAAGCCTGCCCGTCGAAAAGGCGAGCGGCGACGCGGTGTACGCGGGCACGATCAACGAATCGGGTTCGTTCGACTACCGCGTGACGGCCGTTGCGGCCAATTCGACGCTCGCGCGGATCATTCACGCGGTCGAGGAAGCGCAGGGCGCGAAGGCGCCGACGCAGCGCTTCGTCGACCAGTTCGCGCGCGTCTACACGCCGATCGTGTTCGCGGTCGCGCTGCTGGTCGCGGTGGTGCCGCCGCTCGTGATGGGCGGCGCATGGCACGACTGGATCTACCGCGCGCTCGTGCTGCTCGTGATCGCTTGCCCGTGCGCGCTGGTGATCTCGACGCCGGTGACGATCGTGTCGGGGCTCGCGGCCGCGGCGCGGCGCGGGATTCTCGTGAAGGGCGGCGTTTATCTGGAAGAAGGGCGCAAGCTCGCGTGGCTCGCGCTCGACAAGACCGGCACGATCACGCACGGCAAGCCGGTGCAGACCGACTTCGACGTGCATGCGGACGACGCCGATGCGGCGCGCGTGCGGCACCTCGGTGCGAGCCTCGCGGCGCGCTCCGATCATCCGGTGTCGCAGGCGATTGCGGCTGCGGCCCGCGACGCCGGCACGACGGCCTTCGCCGACGTGCAGGACTTCGAAGCGATCGTCGGGCGCGGCGTGCGCGGCACGATCGACGGCACGCGCTACTGGCTCGGCAACCACCGGCTGGTCGAGGAACTCGAACGCTGCTCGACGGCGCTCGAGGCGAAGCTCGACGCGCTGGAGCGGCAGGGCAAGAGCGTCGTCGTGCTGGTCGACGAAACACGCGTGCTCGGCATCTTCGCGGTGGCCGACACGATCAAGGACACGAGCCGCGATGCGATCGCCGATCTGCATGCGCTCGGCATCCGCACCGCGATGCTGACCGGCGACAACCCGCATACCGCGCAGGCGATCGCGCAGCAGGCCGGCATCGACGACGCGCGCGGCAACCAGTTGCCGGAGGACAAGCTCGCGGCGGTCGAGGAACTGGCGGCGGGCGGCGCGGGCGCGGTCGGGATGGTCGGCGACGGGATCAACGATGCGCCGGCGCTCGCGCGCGCCGACATCGGCTTCGCGATGGGCGCGATGGGCACCGACACGGCGATCGAGACGGCCGACGTCGCGCTGATGGACGACGACCTGCGCAAGATTCCCGCGTTCGTGCGGCTGTCGCGCGCGACGCACCGCGTGCTGGTGCAGAACATCGGCTTCGCGCTCGGCGTGAAGGTCGTGTTCCTCGGCCTCACGGTCGCGGGGCTCGGCACGATGTGGATGGCGGTCTTCGCCGATGCGGGCGCGAGCCTGATCGTTGTGGCCAACGGCTTGCGGCTGCTGTCGTCCTCCGGGGCGTTCGGCGGCGCACCGGCCAAGCGTTGAGGAGCGGACGATGAGCTTTCTGAAACGGATACTCGGCGGCCACGGCAGCGGGCACGGCAATAGCGGAAACGGGGGCCACGGCGGCCACGGTGGCGGGCATCACGGCGGGTCGCGTCAGGGCGGGCACGGCGGCCACGATGCGCGCGGCCGCGATCGCCACGGCTGGGGCTGGCAGGCGCCGGCCGACGCCAGTGGCGGGCAAGGCGGCCAGCGCGGCAACGTGCCGCTGAGCCAGCTCGCCTGTGCGGGCTGCGGCGCGCTCAACGCAGCGGATGCACGCTTCTGTGCGCAGTGCGGCGCGGCGCAACGCGGCAAGGCGTGCAGCCGCTGCCATGCGGCGCTGGCGGCCGACGCGCGGTTCTGTCCCGGCTGCGGGACGCAGGCTGCTTGAGGATCTCCGCGAATTCGCGCCGGCTGCGCATACGCACGAGCCGGCGCGCTTCGTTCAAGGCCGGCGCACCGGCATGCCCGATGTCGTCCCGGGCATCCTCGCACCCGCAATATCGTCGCGGTCCGTCCAGATACACAGCGCCACGGCACACCCGTCGCTCAGCGCAACGGCAGGTGAATTTCGGTGCGCAGGTCGGCCGGCGCCGTATCCATCGGCGTATTGAGGTATAGCTCGAACGGCGGCGCGTCGGCGGCTTCGCGGCCCGAGTGGCGCAGCCAGTCGCCGTACAGCCACTGGTAGGCCGTTTTCAGGTCCGCATACGGCCCCGTATGCAGCAGCACCGCGTATTCGCCGGCTGCGATCGTCACCCGCTCGACCGGCGGCACGGGCGCGACGTCCGGCGCGCCGTCGGCCGGCATGAAGCACGCTTTCGCGCGCAACTGCGCTTCGGGCGTCGTGTCCGGATCGTCGTAGAAAATCCCGATCATCTTCGCGCCCGGGCCGATCAGCCCGTGCTGCCCGACCCACGCGCCGATCCGCCCGAACGCGTCCCCCACCTTCATGTACGCACCGGTGTGCGTCACCGCGTAGCCGCGCAGTTCCGGCAGGCGCCGGATCTCGACCTCGTGCTTGAACATGTCTGCCTCTCCTCGCTGTAATGGATAAATCGGCCGGTGGATGCCGGTGCGCCGGTGCTGCGCGGGCAGCACGATCGACTCGCCGTACAGCGCACGGTAGACGCGCTGCCAGTGATACGGCGACAGGCACGCGACTTCGGCGAGCCGGTTCAGGTCGAGCGGGCCGTCGAGATGCGCGCCGATGTACGCGTGGACCCGCGCCACGCTTGCCGCGTAGCGCACCCAGGCGGGCGGGTCGGTTTTCGTTTCGGCTGGAGTCATCGGCGTGTCCGGGCTGGAACCGACGCCACGGTAGCACGGGCCGAATGGACAAATCTTGCGGAAATGCCGGACACACTGACGATACGCCCCCTTTTTGATTCCACGAAATGGGGTCTTGCCCCTCCGAGATCTATGACTAAAGTTAAAGACGGTGAAATCGGGGGAACGCGTCATTTTTCTCGGGTAAGTTGCCCGGACGGAGCAGCACGCTTTTCGAATTACGCAGGTCGTTCGTCGATGTTCAATCGCCACACCACGTTTTCGGGAGAAGAAGAAATGGATGCTTCCAGCTTCATCACGTCGCTGCAGGCCACACTAGGCGGATACCTGCCCAAGATCGCGGGCGCGATCGGCATCCTGGTGATCGGCTGGCTGATCGCCGTCGCGGTGCGGGCCGGCGCGCTCCGGCTGCTCAACGCGCTGAAGGTCGATCAGCGGATCACCGACAGCACCGGCCAGGGCGCGTGCGTCGAACGCATCATCGCCGGCGGCCTGTTCTGGCTCGTGCTGCTCGTCACCGCGGTGGGCATCTTCAACGTGCTCAACCTGTACGCGGTGTCCAATCCGTTCTCGCTGCTCGTCACGCACATCGTCAACTACCTGCCGAACCTGATCGGCGGCGCGGCGCTGACGCTGATCGCGTGGCTGATCGCATCGCTGCTGCGCAGCCTCGCGAACCGCGCGCTGAAGGCGAGCAAGGTCGACGCCACGCTGTCCGAAAGCGCCGGCATGCAGCCGATGAGCGGCTATCTCGGCGACGTGCTGTTCTGGCTCGTGATCCTGATGTTCCTGCCGGCGATCCTCGGCTCGTTCGCGCTGTCGGGCCTGCTGTCGCCGGTGCAGGGGATGGTCGACAAGCTGCTCGCGATCGTGCCGAACATTTTCGCGGCCGCGGTGATCGGCTTCGTCGGCTGGGTCGTCGCGCGCGTGCTGCGCGGCCTGGTGACGAACCTGCTGGTCGCCGCCGGCGCCGACCGTCTCACGCAAGGGATCGACAGCCCGACGCCCGTGCGCGTGTCGAGCCTGGTGGGCACCATCGTCTACGTGTTCGTGTTCGTGCCGACGCTGATCTCCGCGCTCGATGCGCTGAAGATCGACGCGATCTCGATCCCCGCGACCAACATGCTGAACCAGTTCCTCGGCGCGGTGCCGGACATCGTCGCGGCGATCGTGATCGTGCTGGTCACGTTCTACTTCGCGCGCTTCGTCGCGTCGCTCGCGCAGAAGCTGCTGGAAGCCGCCGGCGTCGACGGGCTGCCGGCCGTGCTCGGCGTCGAGCGCGTGTTCTCGGGCATCCTGCAGCCGTCGGTGCTGGTCGCGCGACTGATCGTGTTCTTCGCGATGCTGTTCGCGTCGGTCGAAGCCGCGAACCGGCTCGGCTTCACGCAGGTGCGCGACGTCGTCACGCTGTTCATCGAATTCGGCGGCCACGTGCTGATGGGCGGCGTGATCCTCGTGATCGGCGTGTGGCTCGCGGGCCTCGCGCGCCGCGTGATCGAGCAGGCCGACCGCGAGCACAGCGTGCTGTTCGCGCGGATCGCCCAGTTCGCGATCCTCGGCCTCGTGTTCGCGATGGGGCTGCGCGCGATGGGCATCGCGAACGAAATCGTGCAGCTCGCGTTCGGCCTCGTGCTCGGCGCGATCGCGGTGGCCGTTGCGCTGTCGTTCGGCCTCGGCGGCCGGGAAGCGGCCGGCAAGCTGCTCGACCGCTGGTTCAACCAGCGCGGCGGCGGCCAGTAAGGCCCGTCGGCACGGCCGATCCGGCCCGCATCGCGCGGGCCGGATCGGCGTGGCAACGGGCGCGGCGGGCGTTGCCGCGAGCGGTACCGCAAGCGTTTCCGAAAGCGTTTCCGCAAGCGAAATGTCAGCCGCGATCTTTGCCGAATTTCGATAACACGTCGTTTAATGACTCTCTAGCATCGATTCTCAGTCGCGCGGGCCCGCAGGCCCGGCGCCTTTGAGGAGAGTCCGATGAAAGCAGAGTCGAATGGCCGGCCCGCCGCCGGCGCCAAGTCCTCCGGCCAGCCCGCGCTGCAGCAGACGCTCGGGACCTGGCAACTGTGGGGCATCGCGGTCGGCCTCGTGATTTCCGGCGAATACTTCGGCTGGAGCTACGGCTGGGCGAGCGCGGGCACGCTGGGTTTCGTGATCACCGCGCTGTTCGTCGCGGCGATGTACACCACCTTCATCTTCAGTTTCACCGAGCTGACGACGTCGATCCCGCACGCGGGCGGCCCGTTCGCGTATGCACGCCGCGCATTCGGCCCGACCGGCGGCTATCTGGCCGGCGCCGCGACGCTGGTCGAGTTCGTGTTCGCGCCGCCCGCGATCGCGCTCGCGATCGGCGCGTATCTTCACGTGCAGTTTCCGGGGCTCGAACCGAAACACGCGGCGATGGGCGCGTATCTCGTGTTCATGGCGCTGAACATCGTCGGCGTGCAGATCGCGGCGACCTTCGAGCTCGTCGTCACGCTGCTCGCGATCTTCGAGCTGCTGGTGTTCATGGGCGTCGTGTCGCCGGGTTTCGCGTGGAGCAATTTCACGAAGGGCGGCTGGTCGGGCGCCGATCACTTCAGCGTGGGCGCATTCCACGGGATGTTCGCGGCGATTCCGTTCGCGATCTGGTTCTTCCTCGCGATCGAAGGCGTCGCGATGGCCGCCGAGGAAGCGAAGAATCCGAAGCGCTCGATTCCGATCGCGTACGTGGCCGGCATCCTGACCCTCGTGGCGCTCGCGATCGGCGTGATGGTGTTCGCCGGCGGCGCGGGCGACTGGACCAAGCTCGCGAACATCAACGACCCGCTGCCGCAGGCGATGAAGTACATCGTCGGCGCGAACAGCGGCTGGATGCACATGCTCGTGTGGCTCGGGCTGTTCGGGCTCGTCGCGTCGTTCCACGGGATCATCCTCGGCTATTCGCGCCAGATCTTCGCGCTGGCCCGCGAAGGCTACCTGCCGGAGTGGCTCGGGAAGGTGCATCCGCGCTTCAAGACGCCGCATCGCGCGATCCTCGCGGGCGGCGTGGTCGGGATTGCCGCGATCTACAGCGACGAGCTGATCCAGTTCGGCGGGCAGACGCTCACCGCGAATATCGTGACGATGTCGGTATTCGGTGCGATCGTGATGTATATCGTGAGCATGGCGGCGCTGTTCAAGCTGCGCCGCTCGCAGCCGAACCTGGAGCGGCCGTTCCGCGCGCCGCTGTACCCGGTCTTCCCGGCCTTCGCGATCCTGGCGGCGCTCGTCTGCCTCGGTACGATGGTGTATTTCAACGGGCTGGTTGCGCTGGTGTTCGTCGGCTTCCTCGCGGTCGGCTACGCGTACTTCCTCGCGACCCGTTCGCAGCGCGCGAGCGCGCCCGGCGACGCGCTGCTGGAGGAGTGAGCGCCGTGACGACGGTGAACGTGAAAGGCCGTTCCTGACGGCATCCGGCGCGCCCCGTCGAACGGGCGCGCCGTCGGCTTTTGGCAAGGAGATTCGAACGATGTCCTATACGGAGACGATCGGTCCGCGCACGTACCGCTTCGCGGACCTGAAGACGCTGCTCGCCAAGGCGAGCCCGCTGCGTTCCGGCGACCAGCTCGCCGGCGTCGCGGCGGCGAGCGAGGAGGAGCGCGTCGCCGCGAAGATCGCGCTCGCGGGCGTGCCGCTGAAGGCGTTCCTGAACGAAGCGGTGATCCCGTATGAAGACGACGAGGTCACGCGCCTCATCATCGACGATCATGACGCGCAGGCGTTCGCGGAAATCTCGCACCTCACCGTCGGCGATTTCCGCAACTGGCTGCTGTCGCCCGCGGCCGATGGCGCGGCGCTCGAACGGATCGCGCCGGGCCTCACGCCCGAGATGGTCGCGGCCGTGTCGAAGCTGATGCGCAACCAGGACCTGATCGCGGCCGCGCGGAAGCGCCGCGTCGTCACGCGTTTTCGCAACACGGTCGGGCTGGCCGGCCGGATGTCGGTGCGGCTGCAGCCGAACCACCCGACCGACGACGTGAAGGGCATCGCCGCATCGATGCTCGACGGGCTGATGTACGGCTGCGGCGACGCGATGATCGGCATCAATCCGGCCACCGACAGCCTCGCGGCGATCGTGAAACTGCTCGCGATGATCGACGGCTTTCGCGAACGCTACGGCGTGCCGACGCAGTCGTGCGTGCTCACCCACGTGACCAACACGATCGCGGCGATCGAGAAGGGCGCGCCGGTCGACCTCGTGTTCCAGTCGATCGCGGGCACCGAGAAGGCCAATGCCAGCTTCGGGATCTCGCTCGCGCTGCTCGCCGAGGCGCGCGAGGCCGCGCTGGCGCTGAAGCGCGGCACGGTCGGCAACAACCTGATGTATTTCGAGACGGGCCAGGGCAGCGCGCTGTCGGCGAATGCGCATTTCGGCGTCGACCAGCAGACCTGCGAAGTGCGCGCGTATGCGGTCGCGCGCAAGTTCGAGCCGTTCCTCGTGAATACGGTGGTGGGCTTCATCGGGCCCGAATACCTGTACGACGGCAAGCAGATCATCCGCGCGGGGCTCGAGGATCACTTCTGCGGCAAGCTGCTCGGCGTGCCGATGGGCTGCGACATCTGCTACACGAACCACGCGGAAGCCGACCAGGACGACATGGACACGCTGCTGACGCTGCTGGGGGCGGCCGGCATCAACTTCATCATGGGAATTCCGGGCGCCGACGACGTGATGCTGAACTACCAGAGCACGTCGTTCCACGACCAGCTCTACGTGCGCGAGGTGCTCGGCCTGCGCCGCGCGCCCGAGTTCGAGGAATGGCTGGAGACGATGGAGATCGCCGATGCGCACGGCGCGCTGCGCGCGGCGACGGCACGCGTGCCGCTGCTCGCGGGCGCGAACGACTGGATGGGGATTTCCGCATGAGCGACGCCGTCGAGAAGAATCCGTGGGCGCAGCTGAAGTCGTTCACGAACGCGCGGATCGCGCTCGGGCGCGCGGGCAACAGCTTGCCGACCGCGCCGCTCCTGGCCTTCAACCTGTCGCATGCGCAGGCGCGCGACGCGGTGCACCAGCCGCTCGACGCAGACGCGTTGCGGCGCGAGATTGAGGCGGCCGGCCTGCTGCCGACGCTGCGGGTGCAGAGCGCCGCGCCCGACCGCGACCACTACCTGCGCCGGCCCGATCTCGGCCGCAAGCTGTCGGACGACAGCCGCGGGCTGCTGGCCGGCTACGGGGCGGCGCTCGAGGAAGCGCCCGATGTCGTGTTCGTGGTCGGCGACGGGCTGTCGGCGTTCGCGGCCGCGAAGCAGGCGCTGCCGCTGTTGCAAGCGGTGCGGCCGAAGCTCGACGCGGACGGCTGGCGGATCGGCCCGGTGGTGGTCGCGACGCAGGCGCGCGTCGCGCTCGGCGACGAGATCGGCGAGCTGCTGCGCGCGAAGGTGGTCGCGATGCTGATCGGCGAACGGCCCGGCCTCAGTTCGCCGGACAGCCTCGGCGTGTACCTGACGTGGGCGCCGAAGGTCGGCTGTCACGATGCGCTGCGCAACTGCATCTCGAACGTGCGGCCCGAAGGGCTGCCGCACGCCGCCGCCGCGCACAAGCTGCATTACCTGATGACGCACGCGCGCAGGCTGGGGCTGACGGGCGTCGGACTGAAGGACGACAGCGACGCGCTGCTGCCGCCGGCGGAAGCGGAGCGGATCGGCGCGGCTACCTGAACAGCCGCTCGCACAGGAAATCGACGAACACGCGCAGCTTCGGCGACAACTGCCGGCTCGACGGCCACACGATCGAGAACTGCCCCGGTGCGATGCGGTAGTCGTCGAGCACGGTGACGAGCGTGCCGTGTTCGAGCGCGTCGCGCGCGAGGAAGTCGGGCATGTAGCCGATGCCGAGCCCCGCGAGCACGGCGCCGCGCAGCGCTTCCATGTTGTTGCAGGTCATCGCGGTGCGCAGCGTGAGCGGCGTGCCGTCGTCGGCCGCGAGCGCCCAGTCCTGCAGCTTGCCGGTGGTCGGGAAGCAGTAGCGCACGCAGTCGTGCGCTTCGAGCTCGCGCGGCGTGCGTGGCGTGCCGGCCTGCGCGAGATAGGCGGGCGTCGCGCACAGCACGAACGCGAACGGGCCGAGCCGCCGCGACATCAGGCTCGAATCGGACAGCGGGCCGCTGCGGATCACCGCGTCGAAGCCGCCTTCGACCACGTCGACCATCCGGTCGTTGAAATCGAGATCGAGCTCGACGTCCGGATAGCGCTGTCGGAATTCGGGCAGCACCGGCAGCAGGAAGCGGTAGCCGATCACCGGCAGGCTCACGCGCAGCTTGCCGCGCGGGCGCTGCGCGGACGCCGTCACGGTCGCCTCCGCGTCGCGGAAATCCTCGAGGATGCGCTGGCAGCGCTCGTAGAAATGCCGCCCCTCGTCGGTGAGCGTCACGCGCCGCGTCGTGCGGTTGAACAGCCGCACGCCGAGCGACTGTTCCAGTTTCGCGATCGTCTTGCCGACCGCCGACGCCGAGATGCCGAGCGCGCGGCCGGCCGCGACGAAGCTCAGCGCTTCGGCGGTGCGGACGAACGCGACGATGCCGGTGAGGTTTTCCATCTTTCCATCGAATCGAAGGACGTGCGCGACGCACGCGGGCAGGTGTATTGCGGAATTTTAGTCCGTTATATGCGGAGCTTCGCGTGGTTTTTCGCGGATTGAATCGGATTTATCTTCTGTCGCTCTGATGGCGCATCCGCGCCGGCTTTTTCGAGGAGCGATGATGGATCACCCTGTTTCAGCTGCCCCGGCCCACGTGGTCCACGCGGCGCGCCGGCGCGCATGGGTGCTGGCCGCCGTCTGCATGGCCGCCGTCGCGCTGCCGCTGTCGTTTTCGGGCGGCGCGGTCGCGACGCCGGCGATCGGCCGCGACCTGCACGGCAGCCCGGTCGCGATGAACTGGATCACCAACGCGTTCATGCTCGCGTTCGGCAGCTTCCTGATGGCGTCGGGTGCGCTGGCCGACCAGTTCGGCCGCAAGCGCCTGTTCGCGATCGGCGTCGGCGGCTTCACGCTGATGTCGATCGCGCTCGCGTTCGCGCCGTCGATGCTCACCGTTGATTTGCTACGCGCCGCGCAAGGGCTCGCGGCGGCTGCGGCGCTGGCCGGCGGCACGGCTGCGCTCGCGCAGGAATTCGACGGCGCGGCGCGCACGCGTGCATTCAGCCTGCTCGGCACGACGTTCGGCATCGGGCTCGCGTTCGGGCCCGTGATCGCCGGCGGTCTGATCGGGCATTACGGCTGGCGCGCGATCTTCGTGACGAGCGCGGTGGCCGGCGTGCTGTCGCTCGCGTTCGGGCTGCCGCGCATGCACGAGTCGCGCGACCCGCACGCGACCGGGCTCGACTGGCCCGGCACGGCGGCGTTCACGGCCGCGCTGACGCTGTTCACGTTCGGCGTGATCGAGGCGCCCGCGCGCGGCTGGTCGAGCCCGCTCGTGATCGCGCTGCTGGCGGGCGCGGCGCTCGGCGCGTGCGCATTCGTGACGATCGAGACGCGCGTCGCGCGGCCGATGCTCGACCTGTCGCTGTTTCGCATCGCGCGCTTCGTCGGCGTGCAGGTGCTGCCGGTGTCGACCTGTTGCTGCTACATCGTGCTGCTCGTCGTGCTGCCGCTGCGCTTCATCGGCATCGACGGCTTCAGCGAGATCGACGCCGGCTGGCTGATGCTCGCGATCTCCGCGCCGATGCTGGTCGTGCCGCTCGTCGCGGCGACGCTCACGCGCTGGCTGTCGGCCGGCGTGATTTCCGGGCTCGGGCTGCTCGTCGCGGCGGCCGGGCTCGTGTGGCTCGGCATCGCGCTGCGCGGCGGCGCGGGGCCGGCGGCGATCGCGCCGATGCTCGCGATCGGCGTCGGCGCCGGCATGCCGTGGGGGCTGATGGACGGGCTGTCGGTGAGCGTCGTGCCGAAGGAGCGCGCGGGGATGGCAACGGGCATTTTCAGTACGACGCGTGTCGCCGGCGAGGGGATTGCGCTGGCGATCGTCGGCGCGGTGCTGGCCGCGCTCGCGCAAGCGGGGCTCGCGCACGCGGCCGGTGCCGCGGCCACGCCCGATGCAACGCTGCGTGCGGCCGGGCGGCTCGCGACCGGCGATCTCGCGGGTGCGGCTGCCGCGTTGCCGGGCGTCGGTCGTGCGGCATTGCTGGCGAGCTACACGCATGCGTTCGACCGGCTGCTGATCGGGCTGGCCGTCGTCACGGTGCTGTGCGCGGTGGTGGTGTTCGGGTTTCTCGGCGGGCGGCCGGCGGCCGACGAAACGGGCGACGCGGCGGATGGCCACGCGCAGGCCGATGCGTCAGCGGCGCGCAGTCGAGGTGAGCCGGCGTGTGTGGAGACGCAAGGGCGTTGAGCGTTGCACCGTGGCGCGCGGGTGTTTCGATGTTTCGGTGCTCGGTGCTCGGTGCTCGGTGCTCGGTGCTCGGTGCTCGGTGCCCGGTGCCCGGTGCCCGGTGCCCGGTGCCCGGTGCCCGGTGCCCGGTGCCCGGTGCCCGGTGCCCGGTGCTTCGATGTTTCGGTTCCCGGTTCCCGGGTGCTTCGGTCTTTTGGTCAATGCAGCGGCCGTGCCTACCTCGTCCGCTCGTTAAAGCCTCACCCGCCGCGCGTCACGCCAGCACGAGCGGTGGCAGCCCCGCATCCGCGCGCGCCTCCGCGCATTCCACCTCGATCACCAGATAGCGCAGCGCGTCCGGCCATAGATGCGCGCGCCCTTGCGCATCCTCGTCGAGCGTCGCGCGACCCTGCACGAGCCAGGTCGTCTGACGCACGAAATCGACGAACAGCAGCGCGATGGCCGGGTTCACGAGCAGGTTGCCGATCGTGTTGAGCAGGTGGTTGCCCGCGAAGTCGGGCAGCACCAGCGTGCGGCGGTCCGGGATGTCGACGAGCGGCGCGAACGAGCCGTCGGCGCGCGGCTGACGGCCGCGGTACGAACAGTCGCTGTTGCCGGCCGCGTCGGCAGTCGCGACGATCAGGAAAGCCTGTTCGCGGATGAAGGCGATGGCGTCGTCGGTCAGGGGGCCGCGATCGTTCATGGTGTCGGTCGGCGCGTGCGCCGTGGCGTGTGGATCGGTGATCCGCATGCAAGCGACATGCCACGCGGCGCGGCGCGCGTCCGCGGGCCGCACACCGCCGCGCACTGTGGAAATTCCGAACACCGGTCGCATCGCTGCGCAATCGCGGTGTTCAGAATCGGTACACCCGCCGTGTTGCGTGCGTGAACATCGCACGGTGCGAGCGTGCGCGGGCCGCGCTCGACGTGCTCTCGTTCCCTCCCGCTCCGTTTGGCACGCATGTTGCGTAAACGGGACCAGCGCATTCCAACCGGCGCTGTACTCACACAAGCACGATGAACAGGAGACATGTATGAACCCGTTTGACCTGAAACAACTGGGCCTCGACGTCGAATACCCGTACCGTCAGCAATACGACAACTACATCGGCGGCAAGTGGGTTCCGCCGGTGAAGGGCGAGTATTTCGAGAACGTGTCGCCGATCAACGGCCAGCCGTTCTGCCGCATCCCGCGCTCCGGCGCCGACGACATCGAACTGGCGCTCGACGCCGCGCATGCCGCGCGCCGCCAGTGGGGCAAGACGTCCGTGGCCGAGCGTGCGAACCTGCTGCTCGCCGCCGCCGACCGGATGGAAAAGAACCTGAAGCTGCTGGCCGTGGCCGAGACGATCGACAACGGCAAGCCGCTGCGCGAGACGATGGCGGCCGACCTGCCGCTCGCGATCGACCACTTCCGCTACTTCGCGGGCTGCATCCGTGCACAGGAAGGCGGCATCTCCGAAATCGACGACAACACCGTCGCGTATCACTTCCACGAGCCGCTCGGCGTGGTCGGCCAGATCATCCCGTGGAACTTTCCGCTGCTGATGGCCGCGTGGAAGCTCGCGCCGGCGCTCGCGGCCGGCTGCTGCGTGGTGATGAAGCCGGCCGAGCAGACGCCCGCGTCGGTGCTCGTGCTGATGGAGCTGATCGGCGATCTGTTCCCGGCCGGCACGATCAACATCGTGAACGGCTTCGGCAAGGAAGCGGGCGAAGCGCTCGCGACCAGCAAGCGGATCGCGAAGATCGCGTTCACGGGCTCGACGCCGGTCGGCAAGCATATCCTGCGCGCGGCGGCCGACAGCCTGATCCCGTCGACGGTCGAACTGGGCGGCAAGAGCCCGAACATCTTCTTCGCCGACGTGCTCGACCAGGACGACGCATTCCTCGACAAGGCGCTCGAAGGGCTCGCGATGTTCGCGCTGAACCAGGGCGAAGTGTGCACGTGCCCGTCGCGCATCCTGATCCAGGAATCGATCTACGAACGCTTCATCGAGAAGGCCGTCGCGCGCGTCGAGCGCATCAAGTCCGGCCACCCGCTCGACCTGCAGACGATGATCGGCGCGCAGGCGTCGCAGCAGCAGCTCGACAAGATCCTGTCGTACATCGACATCGGCCGCGGCGAAGGCGCGCAGTGCCTGACGGGCGGCGAGCGCGCGGCGCCGGCCGCCGACCTCGGCACGGGCTACTACGTGAAGCCGACGATGCTGCTCGGCAACAACAAGATGCGCGTGTTCCAGGAGGAAATCTTCGGGCCGGTCGCGTCGGTGATGACGTTCAAGGACGAGCAGGAAGCGATCGAACTCGCGAACGACACGTTCTACGGGCTCGGCGCCGGCGTGTGGACCCGCAACGGCACGCGTGCGTACCGGATGGGCCGCGAGGTCGAGGCCGGCCGCGTGTGGACCAACTGCTACCACCTGTACCCCGCGCATGCGGCGTTCGGCGGCTACAAGCAGTCGGGCATCGGGCGCGAGACGCACAAGATGGCGCTGTCGAACTATCAGCAGACGAAGTGCCTGCTGGTCAGCTACCAGGCCGAGGCGCTCGGGTTCTTCTGATCGCCGAAGCCGGGGCGACGTGTCGGGGCCGGTTGGGGCCGGCACGTCGCCCGGTTCGATTTCCTTATTTCGACAGTCGGCGCCGGTTGCGCTTCGTTGTGCGGCCGGCGCCGGCAACGCTGCCGGCCGTCGCGCATGCGCGGCGGCACGGTGCGCCAATGCGTGCGACAACGACAACCAGCATGGCAGAACTGCCCCGATCCTTTCCCCGCCACCCGGTCTTCCATCCGGGCGAACTCGACGCGCAACACCGCTTCGGTGTCGCCGACGAAGCCGAGCGGATGAGCGATGCCGTCACGACGCGGCTGAGCCTCGGCGTACGGCAGTTCGTCGAATCACAGCCGTTCATGTTCGTCGGCGCGGCATGCGGCGCCGGTGCGTCGATGACCTGCGACATCGTGCAGAGCCGGCGCGACGCGAACGGCGATCTGCTGCCCGTCGTGCGCGTGATTGATACGAAGACGCTGCGGTTTGCGCTGCCCGCCGCGCATGACGGCGACGGTGGGCGGATCGATGCGGCGGCCTGCGACGGCATCGGGGTCGGATTGCTGTTCGTCGATTTCGTGCGCGGCCTGCGCTACCGGATCAACGGTCGCGCCACGCTGCGCGCCGATCTGCCGGAAGCGGACGCGGCGCCGTGGGAGGCGGGCAGCGCGATCGTCGAGCTGGCGATCGCGCAGGCATACGGCAATTGCGGGACGCGGGTCGTGCGGCTGAAGCCGGCCCGGTAGGCGGTAGCTGGTGACCGCGCCTGGGCGGCGGCGCGCATGCGCGGTCGCCGCGCGGATCGCACCGGCGGCGTGCGCGGCATGCCGCCTTCGGGTGCGCCCGCATGGCGCGCATCGGCCGGACAGCGTGCAATGGCGGGCTGCCCGCCGGGCCATGCGGTTCGGCACGGGACTTGCGTGATGGATACGCACGGTTCCGCGCAGGTGAGGGAGGACACGATGAATCAACATGTGGCGTGTACGGCGGAGCCGACCGCCGAAGACACGCGGCGCAGCGCGCAGGGCGACGACGCGTTCGCCGGGCAGGCTGTCGTCAGCGTCGCGCACGATGCGGACGAGCAGGCGCGCAACCTGATCGGCTGGCGGCAGACCTACGACCAGCTCGCGGCCGGCCGCTTCGTCGGCACGCTGACCGAGCTGCCGCTCGACACGATGAAGCTGTTTCGCGAATCGACCAGCCATCTGCTGCGCCAGGCGTGCGAGGTGCGCGGCGATGCGTACTGGTTCGGCATCCCGCTGGTGTGCGACGGCTCGGCGCGCGTCGATGCGTGCCGCATCGGCCCCGGCGCGCTCGCGTTCCGCCCCGGCAACGTCGAATTCGAACTCGTGACGCCCGCGCAGTTCTCGATCTACGGCGTCGTCGTGCGCGGCGACGTGCTGCGCCGCTATGCGGAGGAAGTCGAGCGCCGCGCGCTCGACGAGCGGCTGTTCACGCAGCGCGTGATGCAGGTCGGCGACGCGCGGCTCGCGCGCCTGTGTGCGCTGCTCGGGCGCCGGCTCGACGGCGCGGTGGCGATGGCCGGCCCGTTGCCCGATGCGCAGCGCGACGACCTGCAGGCCGAAGTGCTGGCCGCGCTGTTCGATGCGTGCGCGCAACCGGCCGACGACGGCAGCGGCGCCGCGCCGTCGACGCGCCGCTGGATCGTCGACCAGGCGCGCGACTACGTGCTCGCGCATCGCACGCGCCCGGTCGGCGTGCCCGAGCTGTGCGAGCAGTTGCACGTGAGCCGGCGCACGCTGCAGTACTGCTTCCAGGACGTGCTCGGGATGGCGCCCGCGACCTACCTGCGCACGCTGCGGCTGAACGGCGCGCGGCGCGACCTGTGCGGGCGCGCGGCCGGTTCGGTGCAGGACGTCGCGGAGGCGTGGGGCTTCTGGCATCTCAGCCAGTTCGCGACGGATTACCGGCGCCTGTTCGGCAAGCGGCCGTCGGAGACGCTGCGCGATCGCGCGTGAGGGGCTTGGCGGGGTAAGCCGGGCGGGTGGTGCGGCGTTTGCGGTGGTGCCGGCGCCGGGGGCGCGCTGCTGACGGTTCGACCCTTCCGCTCGCCGTCGCGCCGGTTTCGCCCAGGTGGCTAGGCGAGCCTGGCGGGGTCAGTCGGCCGCCGAAGCGGCCTCCGCGCGGTGCTCATGCCGTGCGTGTACGGCTGCCGGTTCGGTCGTTCCACTCGCCGCTGCGCCGGCATTGCTCAGGGGCTGGCGGTAGCTTGCCGAGGTAAGCCGACGCGACGATCGCGCCGGGGCTGGCGCTGTGCGCGTGTCGCTGCCGGCTTGATCGTTCCGCTCGCCGCTGCGCCCGCTTCGCTCAGATGGCCGGCGCTGCCACGTCGCGCGCCGCGGGCCACGCCAGCGCGTCCCAGTCGATGGCGCGGTAAGCGGCTTCGACCGCCGCCAGATCATCCGGTCGCTCGCTGCGATGCAGCCCGTGCAATTCAGCCGGCACGTCGAGCGCGACCGGCACGCAATGCGGATAGTCGCGCACGCGCAGCGCCGGCCCGATCGTCGTGAAGCACGCGAGCGTCGGCACGTCGAAACCGTCGGCGAGATGCAGGGCCGCCGTGTCCGGCGCGAACAGCACGCTCGCGCCCTTGATCCACGCGATGAAGCGCGCGGTGTCGGTCGCGTCGCCGCTCACATCCACGTAAGCGGGATGCGCGAGCGGGCCGAATCCCACCACCGGCAACCCATACCGCTGCGCGAGCCGTTCCACGAACGCGACGCACAACGCGGGCGGCACGCTGCGCACCGCGGTGCTCGCATTCGGGCAGAACAGCACGTAGGGCCGCTGCCATTCAGCCGGCAGTGCGGGCAGCGGCAGCCGCGCGAGCCAGCGATTGCGCTTCGCGGCGGCCGGCACGGCGGCCGGATCGACGCCGAGCGCGTCGAGGAAGAAATCGATCATCGGCAGCCGCGCGAACGCGGGCCAGTACAGGTGATTGCCGACGTCGATGCAGTGCGCATCGGCGGGCAGCGCGTCGGCGGGGCACGGCAGCGCGCGCGACGGTGCGACGACGTCGGCCGCGAGCGCATACAGCGCGTCGACATAGCGCGGCGCGCGCGCCGGCCGGTACAGCGTGAAGCGTACGTCCGCATGGGCCGCTCGCAGCGCGGCGAGGGCCGTCAGCCCGATCACCGAATCGCCGAGCGTGACCCCCATCCCGTTGATCACGTGTACGTGCCGCGCCTCACTGTAATCGAGCCGGAACGGCCGGTGCGCGGCGTGCAGCAGGCCGAGCGCGGGCGCGGCCGCCGCATGGCTTTCGGCCCGCTCGTCGCCATGCTCGAGGTCGTACGGCGCGACGAGCGTGCCGTCGGGCGCGAGCAGCGTGCCGGGGTACGCCAGCGCGTCGTCGTGCGACAGCGCGGCGACGGGCGGTGCGATATGCCTGGCCACCGTCATGCGCCGCGCGCGCGGCGGCCCTGCTCGCGGATCTGTTCGAGCGTCGCGGCCGGCGTGCTCGCGTCCTGCGGGATGCGGATCTCGATCACCGCGGGCAATCCGCAGGTCAGCGCGCGTTCGAGCGCCGGCGCGAAATCGGCAGTGCGCTCGACCGTCTCGCCATGCGCGCCGAACGCACGCGCATACGCGGCGAAATCGGGATTCGTGAGCCCTGTGCCGTGCACGCGGCCCGGGTAGTTGCGCTCCTGATGCATGCGGATCGTGCCGAAATGGCCGTTGTTGACGACGATCGCGACGATGTTCAGCCCGTATTGCATCGCGGTCGCAAGCTCGTTGCCGGCCATCATGAAGCAGCCGTCGCCCGCGAGCGCGACAACCGCGCGCTGCGGATATAGCGACTTCGCGGCGAGCGCGGCCGGCAGCCCGTAGCCCATCGCGCCGCTCGTCGGCGCAAGCTGCGAACGGAAGTGCCGGTACGCGAAGTGGCGATGCAGCCAGATCGCGTAGTTGCCCGCGCCGTTGGTCAGGATCGCGTTGTGCGGCAGGCGCTCGCGCAACTGCACCATCACGTCGCCGAGCTGCACGTCGCCGGGCATCGGCAGCGGCGCATGCCATTCGCGGTACGCGCGGTGCGCGTCGGCGGCCGCGCCGGCCCACGCAGGCCGCTCGGGCGGTTCGAGCGCGGCCAGCGGCGCGGCGATCTCGGGCATGCCCGACACGATCGGCAGGTCGGCCGCGTACACGCGGCCGAGTTCGTCCGCGCCCTGATGCACGTGGATCAACGTCTGGCGCGTTTTCGGGATATCGAGCAGCGTGTAGCCGCCGGTCGTCGCTTCGCCGAGGCGGGGCCCGATCACGAGCAGCAGGTCGGCGTCGCGGATGCGTTTCGCGAGCGCGGGGTTGATCCCGAGCCCGACGTCGCCCGCGTAGTTCGGGTGCGCGTTGTCGATCGTGTCCTGGAAGCGGAACGCGCACGCGACCGGCAATTGCCAGCGTTCGACGAAGGTGCGCAGGTTCGCGCAGGCGTCCGGCGTCCAGCCGCTGCCGCCGACGATCGCGAACGGCCGTTCCGCGCGCGCGAGCCGCTCGCGCAATTCGTCGATCTGCGCGGCCGACGGCGCGGCCGCGACGCGTTTCGCGGCCGGCACGACGGGCTGCGGCGCGCACGCGTCGGACAGCACGTCCTCCGGCAGCGCGAGGACGACCGGGCCGGGCCGGCCGGACGTCGCGACGTGGAACGCGTGGCTCAGGTATTCGGGGATGCGGTGCGGGTCGTCGATCTGCGCGACCCATTTGGCCATCTGGCCGAACATCCGGCGGTAGTCGATTTCCTGGAAGGCTTCGCGATCGAGGTGTTCGCGTGCGCACTGGCCGACGAACAGGATCATCGGCGTCGAATCCTGGAACGCGGTGTGCACACCGATCGACGCATGGGTCGCGCCGGGCCCGCGCGTGACGAACGCGATGCCGGGGCGGCCGGTCAGCTTGCCGACCGCTTCGGCCATGTTCGCGGCGGCCGCCTCGTGGCGGCAGACGACCGTCTGGATGCGGGCGGTGTCGTCCGCCAGCGCATCGAGCACGGCGAGGAAGCTCTCGCCCGGCACGCAGAACACGCGTTCGACGTGATTGGCGAGCAACGCATCGACGAGCAGTCGCGCACCGGTGGTGGCGTGCGGCTCGAGATCCTTGGAATGCGACATGGGCTGCCGTCTCCCTGGGTAGCGGGACGTACAGCTTACGCCGGTTGGCCGCGGGCTGGTACGGCGGCCGGCGAAAAGTGTCGGAACGCTGGGCGGGTCGGGGATTGCGTGCTGGCTTCGGTTGGCCATTCGGCCAGCTTGTGCCCGCTTGCGTGACGGCGGAAAGTGGGCGCTACGGATTTGAGCCGGGCGCTGAATCCGGCATGTCGGCGTTCTGCGGCGGCATTGATGCTGACGCGTCGAGCGAAACGTCATCGGGAGGCTTATGTACACACATGGATTTACATCTCGGCCCGCATCGGATAATGTACATACGGAGTACATCCGGACGGAAATCGACATGCATACCACGAGGGTATTCAGGAACGGCAACTCGCAGGCCGTGCGAATTCCTGCGGACCTTGCCTATGAGCGCAGCGATATCGAACTGGAAATCGAGCGCGTCGGTGACGAAATCCGCATTCGGCCGATGCGGCGGCCTTTGACTCAGGTACTGGAGAAGTTCGCGAAATTCGGGCCTGACTTCATGACAGAAGGGCGTGGCGACCACGAGCAGGCCGAACGCGAGGGTTTGTGATGCCGCGCTTCATGCTCGACACCAACATGTGCATCTATTTGATGAAAAATCAGCCGGAGCAGGTCGCGAGACGGTTTGCGCAGTGCTACACGGGCGACGTCGTCATGTCGGCGATCACCTATGCGGAGCTCGAGTACGGCGTGACCGCATGCACGAGCCCCGCCCGGGAGCGCCGCCATCTCGCCGCATTGATCGAGGATATTCCCGTCGCGCCTTTCGACGCCGCGGCAGCCCAAGCGTATGGCCCGGTGCGCGACGCAACCCGCGAGCGGAAGAAGGATCACCTCGACAAATTGATCGCCGCGCATGCGGTGTCGCTCGATGTCGTCCTGGTGACCAACAACGAGCGGGATTTCGCGAGTTATCCGGGCGTGAGACTTGAGAACTGGTTGAACGACTAGCGTCGGGCGCCAGGTCCGGCGGCAATGCGGGGTATCGATCCACCGCGCGCCACCGCCGGATCCCGCATCAGCACTCGACGATATTCACCGCCAGCCCGCCGCGCGACGTTTCCTTGTACTTGGTCTTCATGTCGGCGCCGGTCTCGCGCATCGTCTTGATCACGGAGTCGAGCGACACGTAGTGCGAGCCGTCGCCGCGCAGCGCCATGCGGGCCGCGTTGACGGCCTTCACCGACGCCATCGCGTTGCGCTCGATGCACGGGATCTGCACCATCCCGCCCACCGGGTCGCAGGTCAGGCCGAGGTTGTGTTCCATCCCGATCTCGGCCGCGTTCTCGACCTGCTGCGGCGTGCCGCCGAGCACGGCCGCGAGCGCGCCGGCCGCCATCGAGCACGCGACGCCTACTTCACCCTGGCAGCCGACTTCCGCGCCCGAGATCGACGCGTTGAGCTTGTACAGGATGCCGATCGCGGCGGCCGTCAGCAGGAAGTCGATCACGCCCTGTTCGTTCGCGCCGGGCGTGAAGCGCGTGTAGTAATGCAGCACCGCCGGGATGATGCCTGCCGCGCCGTTGGTCGGCGCGGTGACGACGCGGCCGCCGGCCGCGTTTTCCTCGTTGACCGCGATCGCGTACAGGTTGATCCAGTCGATCATCGACAGCGGGTCCTGCAGCGCGCGCTCCGGGCTGCCCGTCAGCGTGCGGTACAGCTGCGGCGCGCGGCGCTTGACCTGGAACGGGCCGGGCAGGTTGCCTTCGGCTTCCGGGTTGCCGATCCCGCAGCCGCGCGATACGCACGACTGCATCACGGCCCAGATCTTCAGCAGCCCGTCGCGCGTTTCTTCCTCGGTGTGCCACGCGCGTTCGTTTTCCCACATCAGCTGCGCGATCGACTTGCCGGTCGACGCGGTCAGCGCCAGCAGTTCCGCGCCGGTGCGGAACGGATGCGTCATCTGCTCGGCCGCGCTCAGCACCTTGGTGTTCGGCGCGCCGGCCGTCACGACGAAGCCGCCGCCGACCGACAGATAGGTGCGCTCGACCAGCACCGCGCCGTTCGCGTCGCTCGCGCGCAGCTTCATCCCGTTCGGATGTTCGGGCAGCGCCTGGCGGTAGAACGCGATGTTCTCCTTCAGCACGAACGGCACCGGATGCGTGCCGAGCAGCGCGAGCTGCTTCGTCTTGCGGATGTCTTCCAGCCGCGCGTCGATCGTGTCGGGATCGACGGTGTCGGGCGCGTCGCCGAGCAGGCCGAGCATCACGCCGCGGTCGGTGCCGTGGCCCTTGCCGGTGGCGCCGAGCGAGCCGTACAGCTCGACCTTGACGTGGGCCGTCGCGTCGAGCAACCCGTCGCGCTCGAGGCCCTGGACGAACATCAGCGCGGCGCGCATCGGTCCGACCGTGTGCGAACTGGACGGACCGATGCCGATCTTGAAAAGGTCAAACACGCTGACTGCCATTTCGATACCTGCCTTGCGATAAGAATGATGCTAGCGCGCCTGCAATGGCAGGCACGCGGCGAGCCATGCGGGCGGCGTTGGGGAAAGCTGCTGCGCGACGCGGGCATAGCGCCCGTCGAGCCGCGCGGCCAGATGAAAGAGTTCGGTGGCGTTTTTCGGGTCCCACTGCCCCGTGTAGCCCGGCAAGCCGGCCTCGCGGCGCTTCGCGTCGAACGGCACCGGCGAATTCACGAACTCCTCGTGCGTCTTCTCGCCGAGCGCATACGGCACGAGCCAGTCGAGCGCGGCCGCGAGCGTCGCGCCGTTCGCACCGCGCTCGCGCAGCCAGTTGCGGTTGAAGCGGCGCGCGGCGAGCGCGGCCGTCACCAGCGGCTGCAGATCGTAGACCGCGTAATGCAGCGCATCGCGTTCCTCGAAATCCCAGGTCTTGCCGTCCGGGCCGATGTTGTCGGCGAGATGCTCGACGAACAGCCGCTGTGCGGCGTTCATCATCTTGCGGTCGCCGAGCGTGAACGCGGACAGCGCGATCAGCTTGATCCGGTGGCTCTGCCAGTTGTTGCGCCAGGTGCCGGTGAGCGGACGCTTCTGCGCGTCGACCTGCGCGACATAGCCGGCGCCGAGCTTCGCGATGAACGCGGCCGTCGCGTTGCGCGTCTTCACCGGCAGCGCGCTCGCGGTCATGTCGTACGCGACGATCAGGCTCTCGAAGCGCGTCTCGTCGATCGGGTTGAAGCTCGGCTGGTAGGTCGAGACCCACGCGGACAGGAAGCGGTCGACGAGCTGCAGGTAGCGCGGCGCGTTCGTCACGCGCCACGCGAGCGCCGCATCGCGCATCAGGTCCATGTCCTTGAGCGCGGCCGCACTCTGGTCATAGATGCCTTCGTGCGGCAGCGTGCCCTCGGTGTGCACGCGCGCCATCGCCTTCGGCTGCTCGCCGATGCGCGCGTCGACGCTGCGGATCAGCGCCTGCACGCCCGGCTCGGCCTGCGTCGTCTCGCTCGCCTGCAGCGCCGGCGCCGCGCAGAAATTCATCGCCGCGCGCGCACTGCCGGACACGCCGAGGCCGGCGGCGGCCAGCGACAGCGCTGCGACGAGCATCGGCACGTAGCGGCCTGCGCGGGGGCGCGGCCGCCGCGCTGTTGCACCATGGCCCGGAAACATCGGACGCACCATGCGGAACTCCTTCATTGGCTGGATCGCGTGTGATGTTAGCCGGATTGGCGGGCGAGCGTGAAACGGTTGGCCGGGCGGCGAACGTAAAAACCGCACGCAACCGATGGCTGCGTGCGGTGGGTTCACGGTCGGACGCTCCGGTGCGAGACGGGTGTTATGCGTAGTCCGACATCGGCACGCACGAGCAGAACAGGTTGCGGTCGCCGTACGCGTTGTCCGCACGGCCGACCGGCGGCCAGTACTTGTTCGTGCCGAGCGACGCGACCGGGTACGCGGCCTGCTCGCGCGAGTACGCGTGCGGCCATTCGTTCGCGGTGACGACGGCCGCCGTGTGCGGCGCGTGACGCAGCGGGTTGTCCTCGCGATCGGCGCGGCCTTCCTCGACCGCGCGGATTTCCTCGCGGATCGCGATCATCGCGGCGATGAAGCGGTCGAGTTCTTCCTGCGATTCCGATTCGGTCGGCTCGACCATCAGCGTGCCCGGCACCGGGAAGCTCATCGTCGGCGCGTGGAAGCCGTAGTCCATCAGGCGCTTCGCGACGTCGTCGACGCTGATGCCGCTCGATTCCTTGATCGGACGCAGGTCGAGAATGCACTCGTGCGCGACCAGCCCGCCCGGGCCCGAATACAGCACCGGATAGTGCGGCGCGAGGCGCTTCGCGATGTAGTTCGCGTTGAGGATCGCGGTTTCGGTCGCGGCGGTCAGGTTCTTCGCGCCCATCATCGCGATGTACATCCACGAGATCGGCAGGATCGACGCGGAGCCGTACGGCGCGGCCGACACCGCGCCGATGCCGTCTTCCGCGCGGGCGTAGCCGGTCGAGCGCTGGTTCGGCAGGAACTTCGCGAGGTGCGCGCCGACCGCGACCGGGCCGACGCCCGGGCCGCCGCCGCCGTGCGGGATGCAGAAGGTCTTGTGCAGGTTCAGGTGCGACACGTCGCCGCCGAACTGGCCCGGCGCGGTCAGGCCGACCATCGCGTTCATGTTCGCGCCGTCGACGTACACCTGGCCGCCGTGCGCATGGACGATCTCGCAGATCTCGCGGACGTTCTGCTCGAACACGCCGTGCGTCGACGGATACGTGATCATGATCGCCGCGAGGTTCGCCGAATGCTGCTCGGCCTTCGCCTTCAGGTCGGCGATGTCGACGTTGCCCTGCGCGTCGCAGGCGACGACCACGACCTTCATGCCGGCCATGTGTGCGGACGCCGGGTTCGTGCCGTGCGCGGACGCCGGGATCAGGCACACGTCGCGATGGCCTTCGCCGCGCGATGCGTGGTACGCGTGGATGATCAGCAGACCCGCGTACTCGCCCTGCGAGCCGGCGTTCGGCTGCAGCGACACGGCCGCGTAGCCGGTGGCCGCGACGAGCATTTCCTCAAGCTGATCGATCATCTCGCGGTAGCCGACGGTCTGCTCGGCCGGCGCGAACGGATGGATGCCGCCGAACTCGGGCCACGTGACGGGCAGCATTTCCGAGGTCGCGTTGAGCTTCATCGTGCACGAGCCGAGCGGGATCATCGAGCGGTCGAGCGCGAGATCCTTGTCCGACAGGCTGCGCAGGTAGCGCAGCATTTCGGTTTCGGAATGGTGGCGGTTGAACACGTGGTGCGTCAGGTATGCGCTCGTGCGTTCGAGGCCGGCCGGCAGCGCGGCGACGCCGGCGAGACCCGCGTCCAGCGCATCGACGGCCGGCGCGGTGCCGCCCGCGGCTTGCGCGAACACGTCGAGCAGATCGGCGAGGTCGTCGCGCGTCGTCGTTTCGTCGACCGATACGCCGACTTGCGTGTCGCTCACGCGGCGCAGGTTAATGCGCTTCGCCTTCGCGAATTCGTGGACCTGCGCGGTGCGCGCGCCGGTGTCGATCGTCAGCGTGTCGAAGAACGTGTCGTTGACGGTCGCGAAGCCGAGCTGTTTCACGCCGGCCGCGAGCAGCGCCGCGATGCGGTTCACGCGCAGCGCGATCGTCTTCAGGCCGTGCGGGCCGTGGTAGACCGCGTACATGCTGGCCATGATCGCGAGCAGCGCCTGCGCGGTACACACGTTCGACGTGGCCTTCTCGCGGCGGATGTGCTGTTCGCGCGTCTGCAGCGCGAGGCGCAGCGCGGGCTTGCCCTGCGCGTCGACCGTTACGCCGACGAGGCGGCCCGGCATCTGGCGCTTGAATTCGTCACGCACGGCCAGGTAGGCGGCGTGCGGGCCGCCGAAGCCCATCGGCACGCCGAAGCGCTGCGTGTTGCCGATCGCGACGTCCGCGCCCCATTCGCCGGGCGGCGTCAGCACGGTGAGCGCGAGCAGGTCGGCCGCGACGACCACGTGGCCGCCGGCCGCGTGGATCGCGTCGGTGAGCGCGCGGTAGTCGCGCACGTCGCCGTTCACGCCCGGGTACTGCAGCAGCACGCCGAACGCGTTCGCCTGCGCGGCGTCGGCGGCCGGGCCCGTCTTGACCTCGATGCCGATCGGCAGCGCACGCGTGCGGATCACTTCGAGCGTTTGCGGCAGCACGTCGTCGGCCACGTAGAACACGTTCGACTTCGGCTTGCCGGTGCGTTGCAGCAGCGTCATCGCTTCGGCCGCAGCCGTCGCTTCATCCAGCAGCGACGCGTTCGAGATCGCGAGGCCCGTGAGATCGGCCACCATCTGCTGGAAGTTCAGGAGCGCCTCGAGGCGGCCCTGGGAAATTTCGGGCTGGTACGGCGTGTAGGCCGTGTACCACGCCGGGTTTTCGAGCACGTTGCGCAGGATCACGGCCGGCGTATGCGTGTCGTGATAACCCTGGCCGATATACGAGCGGAACACCTGGTTCTTGTCCGCGAGCGCACGCAGCGCGGCGAGGGCTTCGGCCTCGCTCTTCGGCTGCGCGAACGGGCCGAGCGGCAGCGTTTCGGCGCGGCGGATCGAGGCCGGGATCACGGCGTCGATCAGGGCGGCGCGCGACGCGAAGCCGAGCGTGTCGAGCATGGCCTGCTGGCTGGCGGCGTCGGGGCCGATGTGGCGTTCGGCGAACGCGTCATGCGTTTCGAGCGCGGCGAGCGAGAGGGGCGTGCGGTTCATCAGGCGGTCCGGGTGTTCGAGCTTCATGGCGTGACTCTGGTCCCGCGCGGGCCGAGGGCGGCGCCGCGCGGTTCGGGTAGGGAAATTAGTCGATCAGCTTGCTGTAGGCGTCGGCGTCGATCAGCTTGTCGGTCGATGCGCCGGCCGCGAGCTTGATCTTGAAGAGCCACACGCCGTATGCGTCGCCGTTCACTTCTTCCGGCGCATCGGTGGCGGCTTCGTTGATGGCGACGATCTCGCCGGACACCGGCGAGTAGATGTCGGATGCCGCCTTCACCGATTCGACGACGCCGACGGCGTCGCCCGCGTTCACCGACTTGCCGACTTCGGGCAGCTCGAGGAAGACGATGTCGCCGAGCGTGCTTTGCGCGTGATCGGTGATGCCGACCGTCAGCGTGCCGTCCGCCTCGGTGCGGATCCACTCATGTTCGTCGGTGTACTTCAGATCGGCCGGGACGTTGCTCATCGGATGCTCCTGGATAAAAGGGTGTGTTCGTTCTGCTGGCGCGCCGCCATGGCACGCCGAATAGGGTTGCGCCGGGCGCCATCTCCCGGCTTGCCGGAAGGCGGCCCTGCGGCCGCCTTCCGGTCGTTACGCAGCGAGGACCTTGCCGTTGCGCACGAACGGCAGTTTTACCACGCGCGCGGGAAGATTCTTGTCTCGAATTTGCACCTGGACGATGTCGCCGACCTGGACGGCCGTCGGCACGCGCGCGAACGCGATCGATTCCTGCATCGACGGCGAGAACGTGCCGCTCGTGATCTCGCCTTCGCCGTGCGGCGTGACGACCTTCTGGTGCGCGCGCAGCACGCCGCCCGCCTTGCCGTTTTCCTTCTGCAGGATCAGGCCGACGAACGCGGCGCGCGTGCCGTTGGCTTCGAGTGCGGCGCGGCCGACGAAGTCGCGCGGCGCGGTGAGGTCGACCGTCCACGCGAGGCCCGCGTCGAGCGGGGAGACGGTGTCGTCCATGTCCTGGCCGTACAGGTTCATGCCGGCCTCGAGGCGCAGCGTGTCGCGCGCGCCGAGCCCGCACGGACGCACGCCGTGTTGCTGCAGCGCATTCCACAGCACTTCGACGTGCACGGCCGGGACGATCACTTCGAAGCCGTCTTCGCCGGTGTAGCCGGTGCGCGCGATGGTGAGATCGCCGAACGGCGTGCCGGCGACCTGCGCGGCGTTGAACGGCTTGAGTTCGCTGGTGGCGGCGCGGGCGGACGGCACCGTCGCCCAGACCTTTTCACGGGCGTTCGGACCCTGGACGGCGACGATCGCGAAATCGTGGCGCGGCGCGATCGTCAGGCCGTAGCCGCCTTGCTCGTTCAGCTGGTTGAACCACGCGATGTCTTTCTCGGCGGTGCCGGCGTTGACGACCACGCGGAAGAATTCTTCGGTGAAGTAGTAGACGATCAGATCGTCGATGACGCCGCCCTGCGGGTTGAGCAGGCACGAGTAGAGCGCCTTGCCGGGCGTCTTGAGCTTGCCGACGTGGTTCGCGATCGCATGCTCGAAGAACGCGCGCACGCGGCTGCCGGTGAAATCGACGACGCACATGTGCGACACGTCGAACATGCCGGCGTCGGTGCGCACGGCAGCGTGTTCTTCGATCTGCGAGCCGTAGTTGACGGGCATGTCCCAGCCGCCGAAGTCGACCATGCGGGCATTGAGCGCGCGATGCGCGGCGTTGAGCGGGGTGTGATTCAGTGCAGTCATCGAGGCCTCAGGCAAGGCGCTTGCGCGCGGATCAGAACGGCCATGTGCCGACCGCCGCGGCTGATAGCCTCGAGCGATCCGGTACATGCCCCTCTGTCCTCGATACCTGAGAGATTGCGCTGCGGGCAAAGCCCGGCGAACGCGCGCCCCTTCGGTGGGCAGCTTGCCCGCGCAGCCAATGCGCTGCGGGCTACTGCCGCTCTCCAGAGTGCGGGGAAAGTATGGCCCGCGCAATGCGCGGATGCGGTTCCCCGACGCGGTCGGTCCTTTTGCCTGAGAGTTTGCGGGTGTGCCCCTTCGGCGGCGCAACCGGTGTCGGAACGACCCGGTCACACGCTCTCCCGACGCGTGCGGGCGACTGTACGCGAGCGGGTGGGCCTTGTCAATTTGAGCAAAAGAATGTCGCTTCGCGACAAGCGGCGGCGGCCGGCGCCGCCGCTTTTCTGCGCGCCGGCAGGCGCCGGCGCGTTACTCGCCGATCGCGCGCGCGGCCGTGTCGAGTTCCTGGTTCAGCACGCGCTGCTCGTCGCCGGACAGGCCGCCGTTGTGCTGGGCCGACATGTCGTTCGCTTCCTGGCGGATCACGTCGAGACGGTGGTGCAGCTGCGCCCCGTAGGGCGGCGGGTAGTAGCCGCCGTTCACACGGGCGTCGATGCGGCGATGCAGATTGTCGATCCGGCCCTGGACCTCCTGCATGCGGTCGTTCGCGACGACCTGCGGGTTCGGTCGCGACGGCGGAGGCGCCTGCCGGGCCGGCCGCTGCGGCTGCACGATACAGGCCGCGAGCGAGGAAACCAGGACGCAGCATGCCGCTGCGCGAATCAACCGTTGCATCACATTCTCCTGACGGATAAGTGTCGAATCGACTTTTTGAGAAACGCGTCAGACCGGACGACCGCTGACTTTCGTTCCCGCACCATTTGTAACGGAATGTTCGGGGCCTTGGCCGCGGGGCGGCGTGGCGGTAGACACAAGCGCCGCCGGTGCCGATGCCTGGCGGCGTGGCGCGGAGCGTGGCCGGATCGGCACGGACCCGGCCGGCGGTCGTCAGACCGTGCGGCGCACGAACGGCACCCGGCGGCCGTCGTGTTCGCTCTGCGCGGCGAGCTCGATGATCGTCATCACGTCGACCGCGTCCTGCACGGTGACGGGAAACGGCGCGCCGTCGCGGATCGACGCGGCGAGCGCGCGGTAGAACTCCGCGTACTGACCGTCGAGTGTCGGCACCGGACGCTCGAGCTCGACGTCGCCGTCGAGCACGCGCAGCAGGCCGGGCGGATTGCCGCCGCCGAATTCGACGTCGTCCGCGGTGAGGCCGGCCTTGAGCTGGTCTTCCTGCGTGTCGAGCCCGAACTTCTGGTAGCTGCCGCGCGTGCCGTGCAGCGTGAAGCGCGCGGGCTCGATCGCCGACAGCGCGCTCGCATGCAGCGCGACGTCCTTGTCCGGATAGCCGAGCAGCAGGTGCACGAAATCGGGCGCCGTGCCGTTGTCGCGGCGTGTCTTGACGGTGGCGCTCACCGTTTCCGGCGTGCCGAACAGCGCGAGCGCCTGGTCGATCAGGTGCGGGCCGAGGTCGAGGAGCAGGCCGCCGCCGCGGGCCGGCTCCTCGCGCCAGCGCGTGCGCGGCGTCGGCCGGAAGCGGTCGAAGTGCGACGCGAAGTAGGTGAGGCGGCCCAACTCGCCCGATTCGACGATCCGGCGCACGGTGAGGAAATCGCCGTCCCAGCGGCGGTTGTGGAACGGCGCGAACAGCCGGCTGCGCGCGTTCGCGAGCCGCGCGAGCGCGAGCGCCTCGTCGGCGGTGAGCGTGACGGGCTTGTCGACGACCACGTGGCGGCCGGCTTCGAGCACCTGACGCGCGAGCGTGAAATGGGTGTCGTTCGGCGTGGCGATCACCACGCATTCGATGTCATCGAGGCCGAGCAGCGTGTCGAGATCGGGGACGATGCGCGCGCCCGGATACGCGGCCTGCGCGCGATCGGGCTGACCCGTCGCGATCGCGGCGACTTCGGTGCGGCCGCTCGTGGCGATCACGGGCGCGTGGAAGGTCGCGCCGGCGAAACCGAAACCCATCAAACCAATCCTGAGCAATGACGACATGGCAATTCCTGGCTGCGAAGGAAACTAAAGGATGGCGCGCCGGAGCGGCGCGAGGACGACCGGCTATTTTGGCATGGCGCCGCTGCTTGCACAGACGCGTCGGGCGAAATGCACGAAGCGAGGCGGCGCTTGCGCGGAGGAGGCTGGCATTTTGCGCGGGGTCGTGCGCCGTGCCGCGGTATGGTTGACTGGTTCGCGGTTCGCGGTTCGCGGCTCCTGCCCAAGCCCAAGCC